>JAKVCU010000079.1:0-42888 GCA_022448955.1 Saprospiraceae bacterium | reverse complement strand
ATTTTCTTATGGACCTAAGGTTTTTTTTTAACGGTGTCCCAAGGGACCTGCGCAAAAACTAAAATAAGGTTTCACCGCAAAAAATCATCACTGTTCTTACCTCAGTTGGTGGTCTGCTTATCTTAGGATTAGGTTTTAACCTTCTAAAGATTGCCGAAATTAATATTGAAAACCTGTTGCCTTCTTTAATTTTTGCAATGGTATTCACTCCCCTAAAGGATAAATTTTCTGTTATTAAGAGTAATTAACTACTTAAGAACTTCGTGCCCAATTGCACAGCTCAAACAAGCTTGTATATCACAATATCTTTTCTTTAATTGCAAAAGTGCTTGTGATTGATAGGCACTGTCCACTTTAGGCATCCCTATTGCTTCAAAGCGACGAATAAGTACATTCTTTTCACAAGGTATTTCAGAAAGAAAAGCTAAAGCTTTTTCTTGATATTGTGGTAATTGCCTAGCTTTTGCGTAGGCGAAAAGGAGTGGAATAAAACTATTAATAATTACGTTTCTACGGAATTGAATGCCTGCCTTTTTAGCTCTTTTTATACTTGCTTTATCTAATTGATAATGGGTTTTCCAATATAAGGATACTTGTAAATCAAATAAATTTACGAGTTCTTTTACAGCTTGTGCTGCCAGAACCTTGCTAACTAAATGATGTGTCTGAAATAAAAATGCAGCCATTTGGGCAATCCGAATACTTGGGAAATTAGCGGGTCGCATGCGCATAAATTTCCATGGAATCACAATACCTTGTAGTTGATATTTGTGTTTTAAGAATTGATACTCCTTTTTTAACTTGTTAGGGTACCCTTCCTCGAAAGTATCTTCTAACATTCCTGCTTGACCAAAAAGTAGGGCTTCTAATTGTAATAAGCTATTTTGATGTTTTGCAATAATAGTCAATGGAATAGATTGCATCAAGGCCTCAAAAGCATCTGCATTAACCTTAAGTCCGAAACTGTAACCTAAGGAATGATACAAACTTGTCTCCCAATCAAACTGATTTTTTTTCAATCGTTCTAACAATTGATTGGTCTTTTCTTCTAATCGCTCAATCACCATCCGATCTAACCAAAAACCAATTTTTTCCTTTGGTACATTGGGGAGAGCAGACTGACAAGCAATCCAGTTTCGTGAATGTAACATTTTCAGATATTGCCCTTTTAGACGTCTAGGAATATGTTTTTTTAAAACCAAGCAGGGAATGATCGCACCACTTGAATTCTTAATAACTACATCTTCTTTTAGAACTACATGTAAAATAACATTTTGGAAGGCTATATCATCTTGATGTTGATGCTTTATCCAATCAGAAGACTGTAAATGCATTTCAATATGTCCAGCCCACACTTCCTGACCAATACGAATTTTAGCATTTAGAAAGTCAGGGCCAGCATTTGTATTATAAGTCCCTGCTTGAATAATAGTAATTTCTTCTTCCGTAGTCGTTCGCAATGGAAGATGAATAAACTGTTTTGTGCGCCAAATAAAGTGCAATAATTCCTCTTTCATAGCTTTTTCTTTGTTGCTTGCCTGACGAAGCTTGGGTAAACGAAACTTCGGCAATTTTCATTTTTTATATTGTATAAGAAGTCATTTTTAACACCTTGAAATTTCCAGTTATGAAAAAGAAGGCTTGGATTACCTATGTTTTTTATACCTAATCGATTTGACTAATGCTCAAGACTGAGAAACTATTCGATTAGAAGATAAACCTCAATTTGTCACTCAAAGAGAAGATCTTTCATCTATTAATACCATTTGGATCAATTCGGTAACGATTGTTGATGAAGATTTTTTGTCTTACTTCAAAGTCATTACCAAAATTGACGAATATTTCGATACCTATTCAAAGCTTATGAAAATATCAATCTACCCGGTGAGAGAATATTTACGGAAATGCCTAAGATTTGGCGAAAGCCAAATCAAGCATCAGATTTTTTAAACATACAACCTAAGTCCAATCAACTTTCAAGTTAAATACCATGCATCTTCAATTATGAAGGTCAGTTAGCCTATCAAAAAACAATATCGACATTGACGACAAAGATGTATACAGTGGTTTTACATTTGCCGAAAGGCGAATGCGAATATCTATAAGCGTTGGAGAAAGTAAAAATTACTCATTTATTCACGGATAAAATCTATTCTATCATTTAAGTGATTCTAACCCCATTAATACCATTTGGATTGATTCTATTTCTGTATTAAATGGAGACACTACTTTTCATTTAAATCGAGTTGCAAAATTTGAAAATTGTGAAAATTGGAATAACTGCAGTGTTAATTTACAAGCACAGCAATTTTTACAAAAAACGATAATCAAAAACGAGGAAACAGGCATTTATTTCTTTGAAGGAGATCAGAATTTTGCGATTTATCCAACTGCCCAAGTCGGCGATACTTGGGTCTTTGATGAAGCTAATAACGTAATTGCGGAGGTAATGGGAGCTGGACAAGAAAGTCTTGGCTTTGATTCTAAAAATACTGTAAGGTGCTGCTGCTTTTATATTTCCACCAATAAATGCGGTTGAGACAATGTAGGAATTACCTTTTTTATGACCATACTAATACTGACCCATAAAAACTAGGCTGTTTATTGGTGATATGAAATTGAAATCATTGAATAGAAGATAGATAGTCCTTCTATTTTTCAAGTCGTTCGAAAATTTTAAAGGTATAGTCGTATTCGTTTTTCTCATCTGCTTTTTGTGGATTAGAGGAGACCAATTTCCACTCTTCTTCTTTCAACTTCGGAAAGTAAATATCCCCTTTCACCTCTAGATCGACTTCCGTCAAATAAATTCTGTCCCAATATTGCTGTGTCAGATCATAAATCATTCCTCCACCAATGATGAATACCTCTTGTGCTCCGTTATCCTGAGCAATTTCTAAAGCATCTTCTACGCTTGAGCAAATGATACAATTAGTTGCGACAAAGAAAGGATCTCTTGTAATGACGATATTCGTGCGCTTCGGCAATGGCCTACCGATAGATTGGTAGGTTTTACGCCCCATAATAATATGGTGATTGAGGGTCTGTTTTTTGAAGTACTTTAAGTCTGCAGGTAAGTACCATGGGATGTCATTATCCTTTCCTATCACATTTCCTTTAGCTGTTGCTACAATTGCAGATATTGTCATCCTTAAGGTTTTTCAATGAGGAGATTAGCTTTCTTCATACGATCTTCCAGATATTTTCTACCTGGCTGAACATTTCCATTAATGTACTTTTCTATTACTAAGCTGGCAATTGGTGCTGCGTAAGTACCTCCCCAACCACCATTTTCTATGTACACAGCTATTGCAATTTGAGGATCATCTTTTGGTGCAAATGCGAAGAATATGGAATGGTCTTTTCCATCTCTCTGATTATTCTCAGCAGTACCAGTTTTTCCACAAATACTAATACTTGGAGTATATGCTCCTCTTGCTGTACCTGCAGTAACTACTCTTTCCATTCCATCAATAATGGGGGGGAAGTGTATTGCATCAATGCCAACATCAATAGTTTTTTGAAACTTGTCAAATTTTTGTATGGTTCCATCTCGTTCAATGGTTCCACTCACCAAATGTGGGGTTTTATAATATCCCCTATTGGCTAAAATAGCTGCCATATTTGCCAACTGTAAGTTGGTTGTCAAGAGTTCTCCTTGGCCAATAGCTAATGAACGAATCCAAAGAGATTTCCATTTTTGGCCTTCTTGTTGGCGGTTAAACCAATCGTTATAATATTCGGAGCTAGGATAGTTACCTGCTTTTTCATTTGGGAAGTCAAGGCCTAAACGCTTATTCATCCCAAAGCGGTCTAAATAGGTATTAAACTTGTTTAAACCTTCAATCGGACTAGCTGTCTGATCAATAATATCACGGAAGATTGTGACAAAATAGGCATTGCAGGAATGCTGAATACCAGTGGCTACATCAAAGCAAGTTGGATGTGCATGACAACCTGTTAGCCGTTCTCCTCCTAAATAATAAGCTCCTTGGCAACGAATTGTCCGATTGGGATTCAATAAGCCTTCTTGCATAGCAATTAAAGCTACAAAAGGTTTGAATAAAGAGCCTGGAGGGTACTGTGCCATTATAGAACGATCCAAAAATGGTTTATTCGGATTAGTGTCTAGTTCAATATAGGCTTTTCCCCTCTCTTTACTAATCTTTAATTGATTAGGATTATAAGAAGGAGTACTAAGCATAGTAAGAATTTCTCCTGTTTTAGGCTCAATAGCTACGATGCTTCCAATTTTATTTTGCATCAAGCTCTCTGCATAAGCTTGCAAATCTAAGTCGATAGTCGCTTTTAAATCTTTTCCTGATGTAGGAGGTATGGCATTTTCTCCATCCACTTCATCCACTTCACGGCCCATATTATCTTTCAAGATTAGACGTAAACCTTTTTGACCTTTAAGGGAATCTTCATAAGCTTTCTCTAATCCACTTGCGCCAATATAATCGCCCAATGCATAATCTTTATCTTCATTTTTTACTTCTCGTTGGTTAACCTCTCGGATATATCCCAAGACATGTGCAGCATTTTCATGTGGATATCCTCTTGAGTTACGCATTATGGGTGTAAAGCCTGGAAATTCATAAAGACTCTCTTGAAAACGATTAAAGGAGGAAGCAGGGATTTTTGATAAAAAAATGAAAGGTACTGATTTCGAGTAACGCAAACTTCGCCAATTTTTGTCTAGTGCCTTCTCAAAGTAATCCTCTGATATGTCTAACAACGCACAAAATTTACTTGTGTCCATGTCTGGATTAATTTGATTGTAAGTTGCCATCAAGTCATAGGTCAAATCATTATACACTAAGAGCTTGCCATTACGGTCATAAATTAATCCTCTAGATGGGTATTCTACGTATTTACCTATGGTAGTAGCATCTGCTTTGGCACGGAAAGAATCGTCCAAAACTTGCACTTCCAAGGCTTTATAGATCAAAAGTAAGGCAGAAAGTACAAATAACGTCTGTATGGTAAATTGTCTATTTCTGTAAGTATTTGACACTTCTAATTGGTTTAATCCGTTGGATTGAATAAAAACATTACCATCATGATGAAAATGATGGATAGAAGATAACTATAAAATGTCTTCAATAAAATATCAATAATATAAACAAATGTAAATTCTTCTACAGAATGATAAAAAAACAGCTGTAAAGCAATCAAAATAGAGGCATACTGAAAAAACCAGTTTAAGCCAAATCGTTTTTTCGTTGGACTGTAGTTGACATTATACCCTTCCCTAGGTTCTACATAGCTTAAGACATATGACCGAGCATAAGCCATAAATAAAAGTGCACTAGTATGGATACCCGGAGAGTCATAAAACATGTCAATTAGCAAGCCCATTACGAATGCTAAGAGCAGTATAGCAGGCTTTGACATTCGAAGAGGAAGCAATAAAATGAATAATGGATAGATATGAACATTTACATAAAAAAAGCCTTCCCAACCAATAGAGGCTGGGCGAAGAATGAGCACTTGCAAAAAATACAGTGCCAAAAATCGAAGGATATTTACAAAAACAATATTACTCATCGATAGCTTCTTCTAATTGTTTTTTCATCAAATCTTTAATCACATACCCATATTGCAAGTTGGCAATATCATTACTCAGTTCTACTTGGATATCATAACTATTTGGCCCCTCTTTTCTATTAATTTCTTTGATAATACCTATTTGAACACCTTTCGGAAAAAGATTAGAATTACCACTTGTTTCGACAGTATCTCCAACTACTATTATTGCGTGCCTAGGGATTTCGTTCAGCTGCATTATTCTAGAGTTTTCTCCATTCCACACTAGGCTTCCAAAATAGCCTTTCGAACGAATACTTGCACTAATTCGTGTTTGCCGATGTAGGATAGACATCACGGATGAAAAGCAGCAACTACTATTTTTGACGACACCTATCACCCCATTATTAGAAATAACCCCCATGTGTTTTTGAACCTCGTGATCTATTCCTTTATTCAATGTGATGTGATTATCCTTTTTAGCAATGGAATTATTAATAACTTTCACTGGTATGTATTCGTATCGCATCCGAACAGAATCACCTAGAAAAGTATCCAAACGATAAGAATTATCGTATAGATCTGTTTTAATGAAGGATTTAAGACGAGCATTTTCTTTTCGCAATAAGTCTACGTCTTCGCTTAAGCGAATAAACTTGGCAACATCATCATATTGATCCAGAATAGATCCCACAAAAATATTGGAAGTACTTGTAAAGATGAGGTTTTGCTTTTTATTGTATCGTACAATCATATAGAAGCAAATTCCCTCAAGAAGGAGAAAAAGCAAAAAACCTCCGTATCTCAGCAGTAATTGAAGGAGATTACCCATATCCTTTACAAAGCTTATTAATGGCTAATAAAGTTAAATACACTGTAATCCAAATCACTTAGTATTGTGAAGGTGTATTTTTATTCAGCCCTTCGTTTTATACTCTAATTGGTAGCTAAAACGGTTAGGCTCCACCACGGATTAATCTGAATAAAAAAATACTAATCAACTTAAATTATAATATATTATAGATAACTTAAATTAATATAATTTAAACATGCTCTAAACACTTTTCCTATCGATTAGGAAAGAGAAGCGATCTGTATTTTTTAATGCAATTCCTGTACCACGAACAACAGCTCTTAATGGATCTTCAGCGATATGCACAGGAAGTTTTGTTTTTTGTGCAATACGTTTGTCCAATCCTCTCAGTAGGGCACCTCCACCTGTGAGATATAGCCCTGTTCTATAAATATCAGATGCTAATTCTGGTGGTGTTGCTTCCAAAGCTTTTAGGATCGCATCTTCAATTTTAGAAATTGACTTATCAAGAGCATGTGCAATTTCACCATGTGATACTTTGATTTGTTTTGGAATACCCGTCATCAAATCACGACCGTTCACAGCATAATCCTCTGGAGTATCCTCTAATTCGTGCAAAGCAGAGCCAACATTGATTTTGATTTTCTCTGCAGTTCTTTCACCGATAAGAATATTGTGTTGGCGTTTCATATAGCTCATGATATCATTGGTAAACTCATCACCTGCAATACGAATAGATTGATCACAAACAATTCCTGAGAGCGCGATTACTGCAATCTCTGTTGTTCCTCCTCCAATATCAATAATCATATTTCCAATTGGCTCTTCTACATCTAGGCCAATGCCCAGTGCAGCAGCCATGGGTTCGTGGATCAGATAAGTTTCCTTTGAATCAACGTGATCGGCGGAGTCGAACACCGCTCTTTTTTCCACTTCTGTAATACCAGAAGGAATACAAATTACCATCTTTAGATGTGAAAATAATCTTCTACGGCTTCCAATCATTTCGATCATTCCTTTGATCATACTCTCCGCGGCTTGGAAATCTGCGATTACACCATCTTTTAATGGACGGACCGTTTTTATATTTTCGTGGGTTTTTTCGTGCATCTGCATCGCTTTTTTACCCACTGCAATGGTTTCACCAGTTCTTCGGTTGATTGCTACGATCGAAGGTTCATCTACCACCACATTTCCATCTTGGATAATCAGCGTGTTCGCCGTTCCAAGATCAATAGCATACTCCTGTAGAAAAAAACTAAATAGTTTCATTAAAAATTATCCTTAGTATTACTCAAAAACTTTATTGACATTTAGTTTTTGAATTTATCTTATGAATGTTGTTGACACTATCTTAAGGCAGCACCTCTTTATCTCTAATGCATAGATTTGGCACATTTAAGATGAAGTTTACTAGCAACTTTATCTTCTGGATAGATGTGGTAATTTCTCAAACTAAGAACCTAAAACGCATACTTCTTGGAAATATTATCCCTAAATAAAACTCCTTGGAAATCTGTATTTTAGTTTTACCTAAATAAAAGTTTGAATTTAAAAATTTTTTTTAACATCCACCAATACAGTTATCATCTTAATAGCATAGAAATTCATTTCCTACACTTTAATTTTCTAAACTTAGCTTCTCAAGCGGCAAATGAAAGCAAATTTCATCTAAAAAGAAAGAATAAAAGCAACTAATCAAAGTCAGCTTATATTTTTTATAACAATTTAACTTCCAACCACTACTTCCCACATATCTTCTGTATTTAAATACTTTTGTGCTAGCTTTTGGAGATCTTCAGCTGTTATATCCTGTACGGTCTTTACTAGTTTATTAAAAAAGGGAAAATCTAGTCGTTCGGTTACAATCGTTTTTACTACTTCACTTACGTTAAATGGGCCGTCTAGCATAGATAAGAAGTTACCCAATAAGTAGTTTTTCACCATTTCTAACTCTTCTTCCTCAACCAATTTGTTTTGAATCAAATCAACTTCTCTATAAATTTCTATCAATGTGTTATCCAAAAACTCAGGACTTACTTCTGTGCCAATATAAAAGTAACCATCCATAGCCATTGGATCGAGCGTTGAATAAATATTGTAGGTATATCCTTTATCCTCTCTAATATTGGCCATTAATCTTGAGCCGAAGTAGCCTCCCAGTATGGTATTTAATACATACATTCCCGTGTAATCTTCATGACTCCTATTGAATAGATGTCGACCAATCCGCACGGCTGTTTGAATACTATCTGGACGTTTAATCCTTACTTTTTGAGGTGTACTGCTTGGCTTTGCCAAGGGTTGGAAAGGAATATCTCCAGTACTTAAAGTTTGTCCAATGTACAGGTTAAGTAAATCTATCTCTTGCTGCTCAATACGACCACTTAAAAAAATCGCACAATTATTGCTTTTATAAAAAGTATGAAAATGCTCTAATACTTGATCATGAGTAACATTAGCGTAAGTTTCTGGATAGCTATTGTAACCATACGGATGGTCTTCGCCAAAGATAAACTCTGTGATCTTGCGATAGGCAATCACATCATTCTTAGTTAAATCTACTTTTAAGCTTTGCTGGTTTCGCTTGATAAAGGCCTTTAATTCATGTTTTGGGAAAGCTGGATTTTTTAATAAATCAGCAACGATGGGTAGTACTTTACCAAAATGTTTGCGTAAGCTATGAAGCGTAATATTTGCTGTATCCAAATTGAAAGGTGTGCCTAGGCTACAGCCCCAATAATCAATTTCCTCTGCAATATGATCAGCAGAATATAGAAGCGAACCTTCTTTCAACAAACTAGCTGTTGAACGCGCAGATAAGCGCTTCTGTTCATATGGTCTTCCTGCATAAAAAACCATTTCCATTCTTACCACTTCTTGTGTTCCCAAATTGGTCACATATACCGGGATGCCATTGTCAAGATAAAAAATATCAGGCTTTGGCAACTCCAGAGAGTTAATCTGATGTGTTTTTGGCGCTTTGGTTCTATCTAGCATTAATTTTTTCATTAAATGTAAGAGCGCAAAATTACACTTAAATAACCATATTATACTATCCTTTCCTTTTTATCCGGCACATTACATCTTATCCACAGGGTGTTAGTTATTTATCTTAAAAAATTGCCTAATAAAAACTATTTTTGTGATGGTCGAAAAAATGTATATATTCCGTCTTTACTGATACTATTTGACTTCCATCGAAAAGTGAAATAAAATAGAATAAGCACGATGTGGTAAACTATTAGAGTTAAACCATCTTGTGTGTGAGCTCATCCGATAGTTATCGGAGATATAGCTCTGAAAGCATTCGGAAGTTTATATGTTACTACTTGCAGAAAAAAAATAAACAGATGAAATTTAGTGTTTCTTCCTCTGAGTTACTCAAAAAACTACAAATGGTGGGTGGGGCAATTAGCTCAAATCCAGTTTTGCCGATCTTAGAAGACTTCCTCTTCACCATATCTAACAATCAATTATCCATCGCTGCAACAGATTTAGAAACGTCTATTTCTACTCAGCTGGAGGTGAAATCTGATATGGATGGTGTAGTTGCTGTTCCTGCTAAGATCCTTTTAGAAACACTTAAGGCTTTGCCCCAGCAGCCAATCACCTTCACGATAAATGATGAAAATTTTGCTATCGAAATTACTTCTGGTTATGGTAAATATCGTTTAGCAGGTGAAAATGGCCAAGATTTTCCTCGGATTCCTGAAGCAGATGAGGTAGATGCTATTTCGCTACCTGCTCAAAGCCTAGCACTGGGTATTGCAAGAACAATTTTTGCGACGAGCAACGATGAATTGCGACCTTCTATGACTGGCGTCTATTTCCAAATCGATTTTAATAAATTGATTATGGTAGCAACGGATGCACATAAATTAGTAAAACATACCTTCTCACAAATTGAAAGTGAGGTTTCTACTTCTTTTATTGTTCCTAAAAAAGCATTAAACCTGCTGAAGAATGCACTTCCTAACGGTGATTCTGTAAAACTGGCTTTTGATAAAGCCAATGCTTTTTTCACCTTTGGTGATACTAATCTCGTTTGTCGCTTAATTGATGCACGCTATCCTGATTATAATGCCGTTATTCCTGTTGATAACCCTAATACGCTTACGCTCAATCGTACAGACTTTCAGGCCTCTCTGAAAAGGATTGCTATCTATGCTAATAAAACAACAAATCAGGTGATCCTGAATATAAATGACGGTAGCTTAACTATCTCTGCTCAGGACTTAGACTTTTCTAATGAGGCAACAGAACAATTAGCTTGTACTTACCAAGGTGATCCATTGACGATTGGTTTTAACGCCAAGTTTTTAGTAGAAATGCTAGGTGTCCTGGAGTCAGATGAGGTGAAAATGGAATTATCAACCTCTACTCGCGCTGGTATATTACTGCCGGTTGAAGAAGTAGAAGGAGAAGAAATCCTAATGCTAGTTATGCCAGTAATGCTAAGTAATTAATGATTAGAGCTTCTAAATATTTCATCATTCTTTTGCTGTTCTTAGCAGGCTGCCAAGAAGAGAGGGCATTTCCAGAAACAGCAGAAGATACTCTTCGTCAGTATCAATCATATATTGATAATAATGATTTTGTAAGCGCTCGCCTATTGAGCACACCAAAGGAGCAAGCACGTCTTGTTGAATTAGAAAAAATCATTAATGAGGAAGTTGTAGTAAGTCAAAGTGAATCTTCCTTATTACATACTATTTTTCATAGCATCAAGTGTGAAAAAAAAGAAATGTATACCGAATGCATCTGCGAATTAGAGGACGAATATGAACGGTATAAACAACTATTTCGCTTGGTTCAGAAAGATAAGTATTGGCTAGTTGATGCTCCAGATGAAGAGATTATCATCAATGATGAAGTCCTACTAAATGTTATTGATAGTTTGAAATTTCCTATCGACTCTCTAGAATTCTAAGTTTTCATGCAAGAAAAGAAAATTGGTCTTTTTTTTGGTTCTTTTAATCCTGTTCATGTTGGACACATGATCATAGCAAACTTTATGGCAACCCATACAAGTTTAAATCAGGTTTGGATGGTCGTTAGTCCACATAATCCACATAAGTCTAAGAAAACACTGGCCAAAGATTACGATCGCTTGCATCTAGTAAAACTAGCTATCGGAGATAACTTAAACCTGAAAGCTTCTGATATTGAGTTTAGCCTTCCTAAGCCATCTTACACCATCGATACCTTAGCCTACTTGAAAGAAAAATATCCTAATTATCAATTTACACTCATCATGGGTGGGGATAATTTAGCGACTTTTCACAAATGGAAAAATCATGAGTTAATCTTGTTGCACCATCCTATCTATGTTTATCAACGGCCTGATTATAATTTAGGAGCATTGTTGCACCATCCTAAAGTCCATATATTTGAAGCGCCATTGATGCAAATATCAGCAAGTTATATCCGTAAATGTTTACAAGAAGGAAAGTCTATTGAGTATCTAGTGCCTGAAAAGGTTTTTCAATATTTAGAGGATCACAATATCTATAAGTAGAATAAATTCTAAAGGGTTAATTCCATTACTTTCGTAGCATTGCAGACAATAGATTTTTGCCTAATCTTTAAAACTATTGCAACAAACAATAATACCTTTGTAATTAGGTTAGGTATGAAGTAGGAATTAAATACATTACTCGGATTATTATGGTCAAGTGCCTAAACAAAATTGTTCATTCGAAAATTATAAGTAACTGACGAGATGAAAGTTACGCATGATTTTTGAACGAGGGTAAAAACCTATCTGCCTATGGCTGAATTTTATTCTACCAATTCCAGCCTACCAGAAGGCAGGATTTGAGGCAAATCACTTAAAGGCCTTTGTGTATTTTGAAACTCACTTCATACTTATTTAAGAAAATGTACTCATCATGAAGAAATTGCTGCTCTCCATTTTTGTGTTAGTTAACTTTACTTTGTATGCTCAAAACGAATTACCAATTGGTCAATGGCGCTCTCATTTGCCTTATCGTATAGGAGATTATGTAGCACAAAGTCCTGATAAAATTATTTTTTCTACTTCTTATTCATTGGTTTTCCTTGATAAGGAAGAAATGTCTACTGAATTTTTTACGAAAGTAGAGGGCCTAAGTGGTGTACGTATTCGATTTGTAGAATACAATCCGCTGAGTGATGTATTAATGGTATTCTATGAAAATAGTGTCATTGACTTAATAAATATGTCAGATAATACGCGTGATGTTACAACCCTTAGCCAAATAGCTAATTTTAATAATTTTACTGGTGAGAAACTACTAAATAATGTCTTTGTCGAGAATGATTCTATGGTATATCTCGCAGCGAATTATGGTGTTTCTAAAGTAAATATCTCCAAAAATGAGTTTGCTTTTACGACTTTTACTGGTATCAACGTTAGGGATATCGCTATTTTTGAAGATAACATCTATGCAGCAACTGCCGAGGGAATCTACCGCGCGGATGTGAATAACGCTTTTCTTGAAGACTTTGGCAATTGGACTTTGTTAGGCCCTGAAAAAGGGTTTCCTATTGAATATAGCTGTAGGGCATTGGAAGTGTACGAGGGTAAACTTTATCTAGATTTGGATAATAGGCTTTATTCCCTACGTAGCGATCAGCTCAATTTTGTTTATGAGATTGGTAGTAGTATCATTCGTTTTATTCGCGCAAGCTCGGGTAGACTTTATGTAGGCTATCCATTCTGTAACTCAGCGGGTTGTTTTGCTGGTAAGATTTTGCATATTGACGCTGCCGGTAATATTGGAGAATTAGCTTCTGGATGCTACTTTGACTATAGCACTGCTATAGAAGATGAACAAGGTCGTGTTTGGATAGGTGCTAATGACAGAGATTTTAGAATGTATCCCAATCGAGATGCTAATGATTGTGAACGATTTAAGCTTAATAGTCCCTGGTCAGCAGAAGTTAAAGAAATGACGATTGCAAATGGCCAAGTTTGGCTAGCATCTGGTGGACTTAACCAAACACTCAGTCCAAGATTTCTTTCTCACGGTTTTGCTTCCCTTGTTGATGGGCAATGGACTGTCTACAATCGAAATACTAGAGATGAATTAAAAGGCGTTGATCCCAATGATAATAATGATGATTTGCTAGACATTATTACAGTAGCTGTTCATCCCAGTAATGGAAAAGTTTATGCAGGTTCTTTTTATGAAGGTTTGCTTGAATTTGATGGCGAAAATATATCTTTATATAATGAGATGAATTCTTCTATAAGTGTAGCCAATGGGGATAGTCAAAGGAGCAGAATAAGCGGCCTTGCATTTGATGAGGATGAAAACCTATGGATTTCCAACCACTTAGCTATTAATAATGAACCTATTTCTGTACTACAACCGGATGGTACTTTCCAGAGTTTCCAAACTCCAGGCTGTGGTAGCCAAACAGAAATTTTCCAAATAGATGTTGATGAAAGTAACTTTAAATGGGCAATAGTAGGTCGTAATAGTGCAGCAGTTATGGTGTTCGATAATGGTCCTGATGTGGAAGATACCTCCGATGACCGCTGTAAATTATTTACTCAAAATAACAGTAATCTACCTACGAATAATGCCAATTGTCTACAAGTTGATTTGGAAGGAGATGTTTGGGTGGGAACAACTGAAGGTGTAGTCATCTTCGAATGTGGAGCAAGTGTATTTGACGCAGCCTGCCAAGGATCTCGGCGAATTGTGGAGCAAGACGGCTTCAATGCCTTTTTATTAGAAACGGAAGATGTTCAGACGATTGCTGTCGATGGTGCTAATCGCAAATGGATTGGCACAAAAAATGGAGTTTTTGTGCTTTCGCCAACAGGCGAAGAGCAAGTCGCTAGATTTACAGTGGATAATTCCCCATTATTAGACAATAACATCATTGATATTGCTATCAATCCAGATAATGGAGAAGTATTTATCGGTACTAATAGGGGGATCGTTTCCTATCAGGCAGATGCTGTATCGGGAGGAAGAAGGCATAAGCCTCAAATCACGGTTTACCCTAATCCGGTACGACCTGATTATACGGGGCCAATTGCAATGAAAGGTTTCGCTAGAAATGCTAATGTGAAAATCACAGATATTAGCGGCCGTCTGGTATTTGAGGGGAAAGCACTAGGGGGGCAATTCATCTGGGATGGAAATGACTATAATGGGAGACGTGCCAATACAGGTGTTTATTTGATATTTGGAGCAACAGATTCCAGAAATGCTGGCTTCGAAGATCCGGATACTGTCGTTGGAAAAATACTATTTATTAATTAGAGTGTAGTGTTTACAACTCTTTTGTCTGGATATACCGCAGTGCGAAGTATTTCTTCATAATACGCTTCGTACTGTGGTAAAATGTTTTCCAAATCAAATTGTTTTGCTTGTAATATGGCATTTTTCCTAAACCTTGCTAGTGTTGGTTCATCCTTTAGTATCTTAATAGCATTTCTCCCCATATCGTCGATATCACCCACCTCGCTTAAAAAGCCAGTTTGGCCATGAAGATTTACTTCTGGTAAGCCACCTACATTAGTAGAAATGATGGGTACTTCACAGGCCATGGCTTCAAGAGCTGCTAATCCGAAGCTTTCATTCTCTGAAGGCATAATAAATAAATCTGAAACAGCCAATAATTCCTCAATAGCATCTTGTTTTCCAAGGAACCGTATTTCAGAACACAGTTGGAGCTTTCGGCATAGCATCTCAGCATTATGACGCTCAGGGCCGTCACCTATAAGTAATAATTTGGATGGAATAACTTCATTAACTTTTTTAAATATTTTTATAACATCTTCTACTCTTTTCACCTTTCTAAAATTAGACACATGTACTAAAACACGTTCTCCCTCTGGGGCGATAGCCTTCTTAAAGTGATCTTTGTCTGATTTTCTGAATCGATCAAAGTCAATAAAATTATAGATTACTTTGATATCTTTTTGAATAGGAAAGGCATCTAAGGTTTGCTCCTTTAAGCTTTGTGAAACAGCTGTTACTCCGTCAGACTTATTAATAGAAAAGGCAACAACGGGTGCAAACGTTTTATTCGTTCCGACTAATGTAATATCTGTTCCGTGAAGTGTTGTTACAACCGGAATATAGCGACCTTCCTGAAGTAATATTTTTTTTGCCATATAAGCTACAGCAGCGTGGGGGATTGCGTAGTGCACATGTAAAATTTCGATATTTTCGTAACGAATAACGTCAACTAGCTTACTCGCCAATGCTGTATCATATGGCGGGTACTCAAATAAAGGATAGTCCTCGTTTGATACCTCGTGGTAAAACACATTTTCATGAAAATGCCCCAATCTAGCAGGACGGCGATAAGTGATAAAATGTACCTGATGCCCCTTATTAGCTAGGCCTAAGCCTAATTCTGTAGCTAGTACGCCACTTCCTCCATAGGTTGGATAGCAAACGATTCCTATTTTCATGTTGACTAAAAGATTTTCTCAAGAAAATAATCAGCTCCGCATAATGGTTGCCTTGAAAGTTATCTAGGACAAACCATTTCTTTTTCAGTATAGCTTTTGCTATATAGTTTTTCGGAAGGAAATACAACTTTCCTAAACTTGGATACAGTTAAATATGAATAATGTTTAGTTTTTTCATTTGTTTTAACGCTTTGGTAAGTAAGAATTTGTTGAAAAAATTGGCCTCTGACTTAGTTTTGTTTACCATTGGTTAGATTGTGTTTAAATCTTATTCAAAGGGAGAATCAACGATTTGAGTCTGCCTACCAGCGAAGGTAGGGTTTGGGCTAAGGCTTCGTGAAGGCGTTTAGCGAGCTAAACAACTGATCCAATCGGACGCCATAGTTCTCAAAGCTTTGGTTTTCAGGCCGTAGAAAATTTAAACATGATCCTAGTATTGATCACTAAATTTAGCTATTTCAAAAAGCTTTTAGAACAAACCAATCCTTTTTTTGGGGTATAAAAAAAGCCGCCCGGTGGGCAGCTTTTTATTTACTTTTTTTTAGTTCATTTTATCAATTGCCCTTGATAAGTTTTAAGGTATGGCTTTCGCCATTGGCCAATATTTTTATCAGATAAATACCATTTGATTGATCAGATAATGGTATTTGGTATTGTTTTTCAATTATCTTCTCATTTTGCCAACTTACCACTTCTTGTCCTAAAACGTTAAATACTTGGATATCTACATCTACGATTTTATTAAACCGTAGATCCAAGGTACTGATATCATTCGTTGGATTAGGGTATAAATTCAAGTAATTCAAAGAGGATATTTCTTCTATTCCAGTTAATATGTCAATCGTATAACTAAATATATTAGTACAGCCTTGTTCATCAGTCACGGTTACGCTATACTCTCCTGCAACTAAGTTAGTAATTGTTGCGCCCATATCTCCTGTACTCCACTCATAGGTAAAGTTCTCACCTCCTTGAGGTGTCAGGGTAATCGATCCATCTGCGGAGCCAGCAGTGGTTTCACTTTCTATTTCTGCATCAATAGCAAACACTGCACAAGCATTAATATTGATATTATCCATATCAAACCAGTAGTCACTTGCGCCCCAGGTATTCGTAAAGCGTATGATGATGCTTTCGCCAAGATAATCTGCCAAGCTCAGTTCTATTTGAGTAAAATCTGTTGTTGGAAGATGTTGGTCTCCAGTTTGTATCCAAATAGTATCAAAGCTAAACCCACAGTTTTTCGAAACTTCTACTCTCAGAATATCTTCAGGGGTTGTAACTGTAGGTTCTGTACCTGCTAACCACTCTGTGTAACGATATTCAAAACTTAGTATCGAAGTTGCTTCTAAAGGGCCATAAGCTGCTGATTCTAAAGAAAATAAGGGATCACCAGCATAATTGTTATCCGAAATTACCCAAGAATCATTATTGTGATCATTCGGTGGGGAAATAGGGTTTATTTCATCAGAAGTCCATTCCATTGGAAAGACTCCCGATTCAAAGTCCTCTGATACTGGTAGTGACAGCAGCATTGGATTTAGTACAAAAGTAGTGGTATCATTCAAAGATAGATCATCAGAGGTTGCTATCCATGCTCTAATTTCGATTGGCCCTGGAATCAGAGAGCTGAATGTAGTTTGGAAAGCATAGACTACCTCTTGTTCTGGTTGGATAATTAAGGTCCCTACGTTTTCTATGACTGGTGTTCCACCATTAATAGAGTAGGCTACATCAAAACCAGTTTGTGCCTCTAAGCCTGCATTTAGGATAGATAATTGTACAATATCATCTGATGTTCCACAATCGACATTTCCACCATTGCCCACAGAAGCCCCTGCTAAATCGTTTTCAAATGGAATTGCAATTAAAATATCATCAATTCCAACGCCTTCTCTTGTTATTGACCCATCTGTTGAAAGTACGAAACGAATTCTTACCTCTGCCTCACCTGCTATACCTTCCAAGGTGTTAAAAGCGATTACCCAGCCATCAAAATTACCACTTCCATCCCACCATTGATTTCCTGCGTCGTTATACCAGTTAGCCCCAGTCCCATTTGCTCCTACTTTTGTCCAAGTTTCGCCTCCATCAATACTACGCTCTACCCACAATTCATCACAGCAAGATTCGGACTCGAAGAAAAGAGAAAACGAAAGTCGAGGATCTTCCGTTAGATCTGAAAAATCAAAACAGGGTGATTCCAAATAAGAAAGCTCATTATTATTATAATCTCCAGATAAGTTGGATACCCATGCAAAAACTCCACTGGCTGCTTCGCTTATTAATGCGCCTGCTGGTGATCCATATGCCCAGCTTGAATTTTGACTATCCTCTCCAATTGTCCAACCTCCATTCCATTCTTCAAAGTGCTGAGCATAAGGTAGTTCGTCAACCTGAGGAACACTTAAAACTACAAACGCTAAAGTATCGTTCATGCGAAAACTATCAGCTTCCAAATCTGTCCAAACTTTTACAATATATTCTCCCGGTTCAGAGAAATCGAATGTCGTCTCAAATTCTATGTCTACGATACTATCCTTGCCTAAGACACCTGTAAAGAAACCATCTTGAGGCATTGGTACCCCCCCATCAACGTCATTAACGCTAAAATTAAAAGGAATCAAAGCTTGAGGGAGTCCCCCAAAATTTTGCATCGAGATCATAATATTTTCTACTCCCAGACCACATCCACTCTCTGGAGTTGAATAATCAACAATACCCACATCATTCGCCCATAAAGTTTGAAAGGTGATAGGCCCCACGAGATTACTCGTATCACCGTTTTCACATAGAACCGTCATATAAAAATCATAGGCTGTATTTTCTTGCAGGGGTTCGAGTCTTGTTTCAAAACCTGTTGCATTAATCATTTGGCCCGTTCCAGGAGTAAATCCATCCAAACCAAATTCAATCATGTAATTACCGCTTGAATCTGTTGGAACCCAACTAACATCTGCATAAAATGCTCTGATATCATCTAGGAATATATCTGCTGTAGCTGGTACTGAACAAGATGGGCAAGCACCTGTAAAACTGAATATATCACCAGTTTGTGGATTAGTTGTACTGTTACCATCTGCGAAGACCAATAAATTTTCAGAATCGAAGAGAAAGTATGAAACTTCTCCCTCAAAGGCACCTGGTGAATAATTCAGGCTAACATTATCCCCATCTGAAATGGCGATTAAAAATTGATTAAATAAGCCATCATCCATCAGGCCATCTAGGGTGTAGTTGGTTGTTATACCATTGACTGTTACAGCTAAATTGGAACCGTTCCATCCATCACCAAAACTATCGAAAAGCTGCAAAGTATAATTACAAGAAGATTGTGCTTGAATGGTAGTTGCTGTGAAGAAGAAAAAAAGTAACAAAAGATTCGTGAACCTCTTTTTCATAAAAGTCTATTTTAATAATATGTAAAGAGCAAAAGGGCAGAAAAGTCGTTTGTATATTTCAAATTAGCACTGCCGATATTATAAATAGGCGATTTTTAAATCTATAAACCGCCTACATTCCCAGTGCTTAAGCACTAATAGGCTAAAAATAGTTAAAAATTTAAAACTTCTTTTTGAAAACCTATTGCTTGGCAATTTTCATTCAAAAAAGATTAGTCTTTAAACTTACAAAAACCTAAACATTTTATATCCTTTGCTGTTAGGTCATAAATCCTCAATTTTTAGCCTATTTTGGAATTTGCTTTACGCAGATGTCGGTTTAAAATAACTTGTGGCAGTGGCGGTATATTCAATAAAAGATTTAGAAAAACTCTCTGGCATAAAGGCACACACGATTAGGATCTGGGAGCAACGTTACGGGATTATCAACCCTAGGCGAACTAAAACTAATATTCGCTATTACCAAGATGATGATTTAAAGTTTGTACTGAATATCGCGCTACTTAATAAAAATGGATTTAAAATTTCAAAAATTGCCAGAATGAGCAAAGTAGAAATTGCAGAAAAAGTAGCTGCAATTTCAGAGATCAACTTTGAATATGGTACCCAGTTAGATGCACTTACTATTTCGATGATCGAAATGGATGAATATAAGTTTGACCGAATAATTGGTACTAATATTCAACAGCTAGGCTTTGAGCGAACCATGTTGGAGATTATTTATCCATTCCTTGATAAATTAAGCGTTCTTTGGCTTACTGGTTCTATTAATCCTGTCCAAGAAAATTTTATGAGCTACCTTATTCGTCAAAAGATTATTGTAGCGATCGATAAAGAGCCATTAGTGGTTGGTAAAGATGTGCCAAAGTTTTTGATCTATTTGCCGGAAGGCGAAAGACAGGAGCTAAGTATGTTATTCATGCAATATTTGGTCAAATCCAGAAAAAATCATGTCATTTATATTGGACAGGAAATCACATTAGCAGACTTAAAGGATGCACATAGTATTCATAACCCAGACTATATTTTCACTATGATTACCGAAACCTTTGCCAAAGAGCCTGTGCAAGCTTATGTTGATAACTTATCTACTAACTTCCCAGATAGTAGGATATTACTTACTGGATACCAAGTGGTTGCACAGAATGTAGCTCCTCCTAGTAATGTTTCTATTTTAAAAAGTCTCGATCATACCCTGAATTTATTGAATAGCTTATAATATTTTACTCCTGTATCTAGTTTTATATCACATAAAAAGCAGTTCTCGACTTTTATAATTCATTATACTTCAATCTCATCAAGTTTACCGCCTTTGTCTTTTTTTAGAAATATCCAATCAGAATGTATTTTAAGAAGAGTTTTGTCACGAGGCTTCAGGTGGATTAAGTATTGCTAAATGGCATGAATTAAAACATTAAAACCACTTTAATACCAATATGATTTTGGTGTTATGATTTATTTCAAAATTCAATCAAAAAAAGATTTGTAATGACGAGGTATTTATTCCTTTTAGTATTTGTTACGCTATTTATTACTTCTTGTGGCGATAGTCCAAAAGGCGAAACAGTTTCTTCTGAAGAAGCAATAAAAGTTAAAGACCAACCAACAGAAACGTCCACTACCTACAACATTAATGTGGCAAATAGTCAGATTGACTGGATTGGAAGCAAAATTGTTGGAGATCAACACACTGGCTACCTTAAACTAAGTACTGGTTCTTTGAATATGGAAGATGGGCTTATTGTTGGTGGCTCATTTGTCGTGGATATGAATAGTTTAACCTGCACTGACCTTGACGAAAGTAGTGGAAAAGGAAAATTAGAAGAACATCTAAAGGATGGAGATTTCTTTGATACCCAACAATATCCTGTAGGAAAATTTGAAATCGCTTCTGTAAAAGTAGTAGAAGGAAATATGGATGCTACGCATGAAATTACAGGAAATCTCACCTTAAAGGATGTTACAAAAAGCATTACTATTCCTGCTAAAGTAGAGCTGTCTGAAAATGGAATCTCTGCTACGACTCCACAGTTTAAGATCAATCGCACAGAATGGGGTATAAAATACGGCTCTGGTCTTTTGGGGATTGCTCAAAATAAAGCAATCGACGACGACGTAGCCTTGAAGATCAGTTTAGTTGCTTCTATGTAACTTTTGAATACAATAGGTATCCTCTTTATCGATGAGCTAATCATAACTGATTTGTCAGGATCTTATTAGAAATTGAAACAGATCGCTAGGTAGAAATTTCTATATAGCGATCTGTTTTTTACGGAAGTACCCAAAAAATTAGTAGTTTAGTATAACACAGAAAACAAAACGCAAACCAATCTACCCTCAAATGGACTTCCGTCGATTATTTGATATTCTTCCTTACCAACAGGCTCGCTACCCTCAAAAAATAGCGTTGGCTGATCGGCAGGGCATCAATTGGAACTATTACTCCACCCAAGATTGTCTTACCCAAATCAATAGAGTAAGTGCTGGACTTCTTCACCTTGGCTTAAAAAAGGGAGATAAAATGGGTATCATGACAACGCTTGGCAGTCCTAGGTGGAATTTTTTGGATCTTGGCATGCAGCAAATTGGAGTGATTACTGTCCCCATTCATGCTTCTATATCAAACACAGATCTCATTTATATTCTTCGAGAAACAGAAATGAAGTACTGTGTTGTTGCTAATAGAGAACTTTGCGATAAGCTAATGACCATTAAAGATGAAGTTCCATTTCTTCAAAAGGTATATACTTTAGAAAAGCTACCAGACGTACCAGGCTGGGAAGACTTGCTCAAAGAGCCAAGCGCTCGCCATTATGAAAGTTTTCAAACGTATAAGGCTGCTATACATGAAGATGATTTAGCAACCATTATTTATACTTCAGGAACAACGGGAGAGCCCAAAGGGGTGATGCTCTCACATAAAAATATCGTTAGCAATATCAAAGCAATTATTGCTTTGACACCGATCAATGCTTCAAAGAGATCGATTAGTTTTTTACCTATGAGCCATATTTTCGAGCGGATGGCGACGTTCACATACATGGCTGCAGGTACTTCCGTTTATTATGTCTCGAGTAGAGATAAGTTAGATGAAGTTATAAAAGAAATCAAACCTCATTTCTTTGCTGCTGTACCAAGGTTTTTAGAAAAGGCTTATGAGCAAATCATTGAACGTTCTCAAGCAAAGGGCAAGTTAGTTGCACGTTTAGTCAATTGGTCAATTAAACTGGGCAAACGCTACAAGGGGAGTAAAAAAATGAACCTCCTATATTGGATTAAATTGCTCTTCGCTGATGTTCTAGTTTATCGAATTTGGCGTAAAGGGGTGGGGGGAAAAGTAGAAGGCATTATGGTTGGTGCCGCAGCACTCAACCCTGAATTGGGTCGCTTGTTTTCGGCTGCTGGGCTTGAAGTTAGAGAAGGCTATGGGCTTACAGAAACATCTCCGGTCGTTTCATTCAATCGATTCGAACCGGGCGGCGTGCGATTTGGTACTGTAGGAATTCCCGTACCAGGGGTAGAAATCAAAATTGATAATGATACTATAGACGAAGAAGGCATTGGGGAAATTCTGGTAAAAGGGCCCAATGTCATGTTAGGTTATTTTAAAAAAGAGGAAGAAACTAAAAAGGTATTAGAAAAAGATGGATGGTTGCGTACTGGTGACGTGGGAACTATTATAAATAAGCACTTTTTAAAAATTACCGATCGTAAAAAAGATATTTTCAAAACCAGTAGAGGCAAATATATTGCACCCCAACGCCTAGAAAATCAAGTTCGTTTAAGTCCATATATTGAACAGGTGATGATTTTAGGGTACAACAGGCCATATATCTCCGCTTTAATTGTTCCTTGTTTTCCTATTTTACAGCAGTGGTGCGAAGAAAATGGTGTTCATTGGACGGGGCCTCAGTTTATGGTTCTTAATCCAAAGGTAGAGCAGTTATTTGAGCAAGAAATCGAGGCATTGAATCAACTTTTGCTCACGCATGAGAGAATTAAAAAATTTCATCTTTTATATAAGGATTGGTCAGAGCAAGAAGGAGAACTTACTCCTACATTAAAGATAAAAAGGGATGTTGTAAAAGATCACTACAAAAAAGAAATTGAAAGCATCTATGCATAAAAAAAGGCCACCCAAATTTGGTATGGCCAATTGCATTCATTTAATCGAAATACGCATTATCGTTTGCTGACCCGCTGGGTAGTCAGCGCTTTGCCTTTTTTATCAGTAAGTTGTATTAGGTACAAGCCTTTCACTAAATCCCCAACGAAATAGGTTGCACCTTCTGTCACTTTGTAACTTTTCATTTCTTTACCAACAAGGTTAAAGATCTTTAAAGTTTTAACTGCATCTACATTACCATTGATGCCAATGTAATTCGTAGCAGGGTTTGGAAACAATTTTAATTCT
This sequence comes from Saprospiraceae bacterium, assembly GCA_022448955.1. Lineage (GTDB taxonomy): Bacteria > Bacteroidota > Bacteroidia > Chitinophagales > Saprospiraceae > JALEHC01. The sequence goes on along the minus strand of JAKVCU010000079.1, from coordinate 19,306 downwards.
ACTAAATCTTTGGATGATTGAGTAGCGCTCCATTTTTTTGATCGGTTTTGAGAAAATGCCATTAATCCAACAGATAGAAAAATAGCTAAAAGTAAAGTTCTTTTCATTCGACCGGAGTTTTCAATTTTTATCAATCACTTTAGCGAATGATATTTTTAGGAACGAAAAAGATGATTGGCTAAAGCAAAACCTGACTCGCATAGATCGTTTGTTTTGCTTTTTGATCATCAGTCTCTTAGTCTGAATAAAATAAGGGTTTATCTTGAATAATTCAAGGCTGAATTTACCGTTTTAAATGAATTTTAACAATTATTATATGATAAAATTTTTAAAGTGTTTATGAAACGGTAGGAATAAAGAAGGCTGTGGTTTTACACAGCCTTCCTAAATTTTATTCTTCTAGTTTTTGCTTAAAGAAGCTTACAAATTCATNAAGTGTCATCGTTGCTTGTGCTCCTCCACCTTGCTCTCTAAGCGCTACTGTCTTATTTTCTACTTCCTTCTCTCCAACAATTAACATCAATGGAATGCGCTTGACCTCTGTGTCCCGAATCTTTTTTCCAATCGTTTCATTACGATTATCGATGTATCCCCTGATGTCATGAACTGCCAAAGCATCCAATACTTCTTTACAATACGGCTCAAACTTCTCACTAATTGGAAGAATGGCAAACTGTTCTGGTAATAACCATAGAGGGAATTTACCTCCAGTATGCTCAATCAAAATAGATATAAAACGCTCTAATGAACCAAACGGAGCACGGTGAATCATCACTGGACGGTGCGCTTGGTTGTCAGACCCAATATATTCTAATTCAAAACGGTCAGGTAGGTTGTAGTCTACCTGAATAGTACCTAATTGCCAAGAACGACCTAGCGCATCACGTACCATAAAGTCTAATTTTGGGCCATAAAAAGCAGCTTCCCCTAGTTCTGTTACCGTTTTCAAACCTACTTCCTTTGTTGCCTCGATAATCGCACTCTCTGAATTGTCCCAATTTTCATCAGACCCAATATATTTAGATGGATTATCTGGATCACGAAGTGAAATCTGAGCTGTGAATTCTTTAAAGCCCATTTTATTCAGGATGACTGTCGTCAAATCTAATACGTTTAAGAACTCATCCTTCAACTGCTCTGGTGTACAGAAGATGTGGGCATCATCCTGTGTAAAACCACGAACACGAGAAAGTCCATGCAATTCTCCACTTTGCTCATAACGATATACTGTACCAAACTCTGCATAACGAATAGGTAATTCTTTATAAGAGTGTGGACGATGTGCATAAATCTCACAATGGTGAGGACAATTCATCGGTTTTAGTAAGAACTCTTCGCCTTCTTTTGGTGTGTTGATAGGTTGGAAGCTATCTTCTCCATATTTTTCGTAATGGCCAGAGGTCACATACAATTCTTTTCTTCCAATATGAGGTGTGGCTACTAGCTGATAACCTCTTTTCTCCTGCTCTGTTTTTAGGAAGTTCATCAGACGCTCTCTTAAGGCGTTACCTTTTGGAAGCCAAAGGGGAAGTCCTTGTCCTACCTTTTCAGAGAACATGAATAAACCCATCTCCGAACCGATCTTTCTATGGTCTCTTTTTTTTGCCTCCTCCAACAAGTGCAAGTACTGTGTTAATTCTTTCTGCTTTGGAAATGATACACCATAAATCCGAGTCATTTGCTGACGATTTTCATCACCTTGCCAGTATGCTCCAGCAACATTCATGAGCTTCACTGCTTTGATAGCACCAGTATCTGCAATGTGTGGTCCTTTGCAGAGGTCTACAAACTCCCCTTGCTCATAAAGGCTTAAAGCTTCATTTTCACTACGTTTCTCGATCAACTCAATTTTATACTCATCACCTTTATCTTGGAAGAAAGATAAGGCTTCTTCTTTACTTACTTCTTTACGAAGATATGGATTTTTCTGACGAGCTAATTCCAACATTTTATCTTCAATTTTCTTGAAGTCGTCAGATGAAATCGTATGATCTCCAGGATCAACATCGTAATAGAAGCCATTTTCAATAGCAGGACCTGTACCAAATTTAATGCCTGGATATAAAGCTTCTAGCGCTTCCGCCAAAAGATGTGCCGAAGAGTGCCAAAAAGTCATTTTACCAGAAGGATCATCAAAAGTAAATAACTGGATATTCGCATCTCCGTGAATTGGTCGGGTGGCATCCCAAACTTCTCCATTAACATTGGCAGAGAGTACTTTCTTTGCCAATCCATGACTGATAGATTTAGCAATATCCAAGGCCGAGGTTCCCGCTTCATATTGGCGGACATTGCCATCGGGAAAGGTAATGTTGATCATGGTACCTGAACAGTTTTATAATTTTTATTCCTCTTTATACATGTAAAGTAGGGAAATCGTTCTCATTTAGCGCGCTAAATTATAGTTTTTTACGCACTTGTAGGAACTTGCTCAGGAATTTTTGGCATCTATTTCAGGAAAATATACTGCTCTTACTATTATCGAACAACGATTCGTTGGTTTTCGATAAATTCACTAGTTCTAATTTGCAAAATATAAATACCAGGGATTATATCACTGGTAGATATGGCAACTGTATTTTCTTTAAAATTTAAGGTTCTTACCAACTTTCCATCTGTATTAGTCATTATTACCTGTTCTACCACATGATCGCCTGCATTAATAAATACTTGATTGGTAACAGGATTTGGAAATACAGATATAGCACCATTTAAGGGAACGCCTGGTGCGTTAGCCAAAGAATCATTTATTATGGTGAGGCTTGTTGGAGTGGAAATATTAAAATCTAAATCATCCCCAGAGGCATCTATTAATTTCACCTTATCAACGATGACATCAAATGGAGTTTCTGGGCTGGAAAGGCCATCAATGATATCAGAGCTTACCACAAAGTTGAAAGTTCCAATCTCCCCTAAACCTCCAACACCACTCGTTGCTTGCTGACTTAGAGATATATCATATCTACCAATACCAATTGGGGCAAGATCATACTCTATAGCTAGTATCTGATCAGCTGGCCCAAAGAATGATCCACCATTATAGATAAAGTCTACAGAGTTTGGAATGACTAGGTCATAAGGGAAAGTGATACTTAAAGCAATACCATGCAGGTTGTCAAAATCATAAACTGCTGAACCCATATATAACTTTGCTTCAAGCAAAATATCATCAGGTGTATTTTCATCTACAATAATCTCTGTAGTCGTAAACTCTATAAAAACAGGAGGTGCATTGTCAACAGGAAAAGAAATATAGTCGAAATCAGGTATATAATTATTGTAGATTGCTTCCAAATCATCTTCGTTGATTTCGCCATTTCCATCACAATCCAGATGTTTATAATCGATGAAGTTGATATTTTCGTCCCAGTCATCTGCATAATTTGGTGCCCAAGCTATAGGATCATTATCATAAGGAAAATCTGTACGCGGAGGACCCATTGCCCCAAAACCTAATCCTATATTTAGCAGGTCGAGGTTGTTAGCCTTACCGTCTCCATCTGAATCGCCAGGCCAAACACAATCCGTGTTTGCACATAGTTCATCAGGAGAGTCCATACTGATCGTTTGACAAAATTGATCTGTACATCCATCTATATTTGAGATAGAGATACAAATCTCCTCTACATCAACCTCAAAAGAAACGACTGCTGTACTCGTTCCTTGGTAATCGATTGTCCCGCTTCCAAAATCCCACTGAAAATCATTATAAGCTTCTGATTTATTGTAAAAAACAACGGTATTATCATCAATATAAGCAAACTCGAAATACGCGACGCAAGATAAGGGTAAGCCAATACAAGGGCCTGTAGTCCACTGTACTATTCCATTCCATTTTTCAGCTTGGCAAGAATTTATATAGGAAACACCATCGCAGCCACATACTGGATCATAAATGGCATTACATGGTTCTGAAGTATCTAACTGTGTGAAATCACTACAATTATCAGCTAGGATAGTGAAGCAAGAAAGTTGAGCTAAAACAACCTCATTACAATCAGGAGAACTACCTAATTCAACTGCTGAAAATCGAATATTTTGACCAGCTTCTAAGTCACCTGCAGGGTTATCAATTTCGAAAACCTTTCCGTCAATTCTTTCAACTGATAAATTACAAGCATTGTTTATCTCACCCAAGAAGTCACACTGAGCAAAAGAGAAGTCCCTCCCAATAAAAAATAAGACACCAACTAAAAGATAAGGAACGTAACGCATATCTCATATTTTAAATCCACATTACAAAAATGTACTTATTTCATTAATTCAAAAAGTACAAAACTGCTTATATGTTATTTTCAAGAAGCTATCATAAATAGACTAAATAACTGATTAAAAAGTATTTAATGTTACAAACATTTTTTATTTGTTCTGGTTTACTATTCATTCTTTGTATTCTGCGAAAATGAATATTTTATGCCAAGTAAAAAGTTGATCACCCTCTTAGACTCTTTTTCAAAGGTCGACTTGAAGCAGTTTCAAAAATTTATCCATTCTTCATACTTCAATGAAAATGAAGAAATCCACCAATTGTTTGGAATAATTTTGAAAAGCATGCAAAGGCAAAATGACAAACAATTGATTATCAATAATAAACAGCAAATTTGGAAGCAACTTTTCAGACAAAAAAAGTATAATGATGCTTACCTGCGAAAATTGTGCTACGAATTAGGTCAGCTAGCAAATATGTTTCTGATAATAGAAGCGCAAAAAAGGGAAAGGGTTCACAAGGATATTCAATTATTAGAAATTTATAAGGAAAGAAAATTATTCACGCATTTTGATTCGCTATCTAAAAAAGTTAATCAACACAACCAACTTGCATCCATTGATTACTACCAACAATATCGCCTTGAGCACTTACATCATACCAAACTGGAAAAAGCAGTAGGAAAATTCAAGACACTAGATCACCTAGAAAGAGCAGATCATTACATGGATTGTTTTTTCATTATCAAAAAACTAAAGCTATACTGTGATTTTCTAGATTACCGACATTCCGTTTCTAAAGAAGCTAAAATTGGAATGATTCCCGGCTTTTTGGATTATATCCAAAAGAGTGATTTTATCCAACATGCATTGATTCGATCCTATTTTTTAGTAACAAATATGCTACTAGAAAAAGAGGAGGCGTCTTATTTCTACGAGCTGAAAGACGTACTTGCACATAATATAGGAGATATAGCTAGAGAAGAGTTAAAAGCACTTTACATCTACCTAATTAACTACTGTATTGATACCAAAATTAACGCAGGTCGTTCCGATTATTTTTTCGAACTCTTTGACTTGTATAAGGCGGTTTTACGAGATGAAATCTTTATTGAAAAGAATACCATTTCTCCACAGGATTATAAAAACATCATCACTGTGGGTTTACATATTAAACAGTTTGAATGGGTAGAGTCTTTTATTCAGAATTATACGGAGAAGTTGCCCGAGGAACATCAGGACAACGCACTTACGTATAATCTAGCAAAGGTATATTTTCATAAGGAAGATTATCCAAAAGTTATTGAGCAGTTAAGAGAAGTGGAATATAAAAACCTAGTCTATGCTCTAGGAGGGAAACTCATGTTGCTTAAAACCTATTATGAGCTTGATGAATACATTCCATTAGATTCGCTGATCGATAGTTTTAGGATTTACCTCCGCAGGAATAAAAAGATATCGAAAGAAGTCCAACAGCAATACATGAATGTACTCCGATTTGTGAAGAAACTTTCTAACATTGACCCCTACGATCAAGAAGCTATAAAGAAGGTGAAAAAGCAAGTAGAGGATTGTAAAGCACTTGCTTCAAAGAAGTGGATTTTGCAAAAAATTGCAGTACTTGAAAAATAAGACAGTATCCTAAAAAGTATTTACGCACCTTATTGGATACTGTCAAAATAAAAAATGGAAGCCATTTAGCTTCCATTTTCTATGATCATATGTGCAGTGCGCGATCATCTGTCGCAGCTAAAGCAGCTTCTTTAAAGGCTTCTGTATAGGTTGGATGCGCATGGCTCATTCGAGCAGCATCTTCTGCAGAGGCACGAAACTCCATTAGCGCAACGGCCTCAGCAATCATATCAGCTGTACGTGGTCCAACCATGTGTACCCCTAAAATTTCATCTGTTTCTTTGTGCGATAGCACCTTCACCATTCCCTCAATATCAGTACTAGCACGAGCACGTCCTAATGCTTTGAATGGGAATTTTCCAGATTTGTAAGGTACGCCTGCTTCTTTCAACTGTTCTTCTGTTTTACCAACAGCAGCTACCTCTGGCCAAGTGTAGACCACACCAGGAATTAAGTTATAATCAATATGTGGTTTTTGACCTGCAATTGTTTCTGCAACGAATACTCCTTCTTCCTCTGCTTTGTGTGCTAACATTGCACCAATGATCACATCCCCAATCGCATAAATGCCTGGTACGTTTGTTTCTAAATGATCGTTCACTTTAATGCGACCACGATCATCTTTTTCAATACCTACATTTTCCAAGCCAAGCTTATCTGTATAAGGACGACGACCAATCGCTACTAAGCAGTAATCTGCTACGATCTCCATCTCTCCATCCTTATCGCGTTTTTTGTACTTTACAGATACATTTTCGCCTTTGTTTTCTACTGTTGTTACCGCATGCTTTAAGTGAAATTTCACACCCAATTTTTTCAATGCACGCATCAACTCCTTGCTACAATCACTGTCCATACCGGCAATGATTCTATCCATATATTCAATCACTTCTACCTGGGTACCTAGACGAGCAAATACAGAACCCAACTCCAAACCAATTACACCACCTCCGATAACAACCATACGATCAGGTACCTCATCGATATTTAAAGCTTCCGTAGATGTAATAACTCTCTTTTTATCGTAATTGAAGGCAGCAGGAGTAATGGGCTTTGAACCTGTTGCAATGATGATCTTATCTCCTTCGATCTTATCATTAGAACCATCGTCTTTTGCAATTTGGATGGTATTCTTATCTAGGAATGAACCATGTCCATGATGAACATCGATCTTATTTTTATTCATTAAAAACTCAACTCCCTTTACGGTTTGTGCAACTACCTCATTCTTACGCTTAATCATTTGAGGCATATTTACTTCTAAATTTTTTAGATTAATACCATGCTTTTCAAATTTCTTTTCTGCATTATGGTAATGCTCAGATGAATCCAACAATGCTTTTGAAGGAATACATCCTACATTCAAACAAGTACCGCCAAGTGCTTTATACCTTTCGATGATAGCTGTTTTTAAACCTAATTGTGCAGCTCGAATGGCAGCTACATAACCTCCTGGGCCAGAACCAATGACGATTACATCGTATTTCATGAAAGTTCAGTTTTAATTGATCACAAATTTTGGCAAAAATATAGAAAACTCTAGATATATCTAATTCCCCATACCTATATATGGCTTCTAAAAATAGAATACCCCTTGAATGAAAATAGTAAAAGATATTCTTCTTTATTTATTTAACACTCAAAGGGTAAAGAGGGATTCACCCAATATTGTCATTTTCTGGTTAAAAGACAAAGACCTTAGACTAAGTCTTTTTGTTTTTATTCTTGTTTTTATTCCAGCGGCGATTTTTGTTTCTTTTATTGCCACCTCCTTTTTGTTCATTTTTCTGTTCGCTTTGCTGCTTATTTGAATTTGGCTGAGGACCTTTTGCCTGTGCTTTTTGCGGCTGTTTTGGCGCATTTCCTTTAGGGTTTTGTCCAGTTGGCTTTGCCCCTTGCCTTTGCTTCGACTTATTATTGGAATTGTTGTCTTTAGAATTCGATGAATTCTTATTCTGACTAGGAGGCTTTTGTTGATTATTACCTCTCCTATTCTTGTTACGTCTTTTCTTCTTCCTTTTGCGCTCTTCTGGCGGCAATTCAATGACACCTGTTACATCTGCAGAACCAAAATCTGTGTTGATCTCATCTCCTTGCTGTTCAGCAAAAAGAGAACTATCGATTAACTCTAATGGCTTTTCACCATTCGCATTCATTTTCAGGATGGACTTCACTCTAGCAATTGGCACTGGATAAAATTTTCCTCTTGTACCACCTTCTGTATAGATATAATACATAATACCTTTGAAGATATCCGTCTTCACCAAAGAAGCAGTGCCTGCAACAGTATATAATTTATCTCCTCCTTTCGGGAAATGTTCCAATGCGTCTAAATAAGTATCCAGCTCATAGTTCAAACAGCACTTTAATCGACCACATTGGCCAGATAGCTTTGCTTGATTAATGGCCAAGTTTTGGTAACGTGCAGCAGCAGTAGAAACAGATTTAAAATCAGTCAGCCAAGTAGAGCAGCACAACTCACGACCACAAGAACCAAGGCCACCTATTCTTGCAGACTCTTGTCGAGCTCCAATCTGGCGCATCTCAATTTTTACTCTAAACTCTTTAGCATAATGACGAATTAATTCCCTAAAATCAACACGTCCATCAGCGGTATAAAAGAAGGTTGCTTTTCGCTTATCACCCTGATATTCTACATCTCCAATCTTCATTTCCAAGCCAAGTGTTCGAGCGATCACACGAGAGCGGATCATTGTGTGTTTTTCCATTGATCGAGCCTCTTCCAAGCGCTCCATATCACGATCGTTGGCTCTTCTTAACACGGCATGCAAGACAGCATCTTCATCAACATTTTTTTTCTTCATTTGCAAACGCACCAGATCACCTGAAAGTGTTATCCGTCCGATATCATAACCAGTACCTGTTTCGACAACAACATTATCACCTGTGATTATATCCAGTGATTCGGGGTTTTTATAAAAACTTTTCCTTGCTCCGTTCTTAAAACTTACTTCGACAATATCAAAAGGTTCTGGATCCTCAACATCCATAACGGATAGCCAATCAAATGTATTCATTCGATTACATCCTCCTGTACTACATCCACCATTACTCTTACAACCCTTTGGTTGCCCATCCGAAGCTACACTACATCCTGTACATCCCATTTATTCATACTGTTTAATATATATAATGCAACTGCTGTGCTATGATGCACCTACAGCTCTTTTTTTTCTGATAATTTCATGTAGTTGGATAGAAGTGTCCAAAAAAAGAACTTTTGGATTAGCATTTCTTTCAATGTAATAAATCACTTCTGAAAGTAGGTGACTAATGTCTTCTATCTGTTCTGGCCCTAGCACATTCGTTAAATTTTGTGCTGTTTTTTTCTCTTGAGGCCCTAATCTTAATGCATTACTGCCTGTCACTCTATGTAGCAATAACTCTCTTAAAAAATGAAGACCATACTTTAAAAAATACTTCTGATTTTCGCGACCAATACCTGCAAATTTATCTACCCATTTCACAAGATCGACACCATTTCCTTTGTAGCATTTCCTAAGCCACTCTAAAAATAAAGTCGCATTATCATTTTCATTTTTTTGGGCTAATTTGATCGCCTCATTAAAATTACCTCCTGAAAGGAAAGCAATCGAACTAGCTTGTTCGTTCGTAGCTAACCCCTTTTTTTCTAAACCTTGAATAACCTCCTCATCTTTTAGCCGTGGCACTTTCACTAATTGACAACGAGAAAGGATAGTATTCAAGATTAATTCTTGTTGTTCTGCTAAAAGAACAAATAAAGTGTTTTCAGGTGGCTCTTCAATTAATTTTAATAAACGGTTGCCTTCTTTACCTAAGTATTCGGGTAACCACATGATTAATATCTTATATTCTCCCTCAAAAGCTTTGAGGCTCAATTTTCTGATAATATTTAAACATTCTTCCTTATTGATATTTCCTTGTTTATTGGCTGCGCCAATAAGTTGCAACCAATCATTGATATTCATAAATGAATTATCGCCAATAGCGCTACGCCATTGCGTTAGATAGTCGTCACTTTTTACTTTGGAACCAACAACAGGATAAGAAAAATGCAAATCAGGATGAATGAATTTTGCCATTTTTATGCAGCTTCGGCATTGACCACACGAATCTAATCCTTGCTTATTTTCACACATCGCAAATTGTGCAAAAGCAAGAGCTAGGTCTATTTTGCCACTTCCTTCTGGCCCCAGAAAGAGTAGCGCATGTGGTATTCGGTCACCAGCCACCATTTGAGAAAGCCTATTTACTGCCTCCTTTTGGCCGATTATATCGCTGAATTGCATAGCTACCTATTTAGTGCATTGGATCTAACCCCAGTGAAACTAAAAGGAAGCATCTTTTACATTCTGAAAGTATAAGCTAACTCGCCCAATCGGTTATAACCTCATCAATTGGACTTATAGAGGAAGGATAATGTGCAAACCAATGGCCATTTTCATCAATGAGGAATTTGTGGAAATTCCACCTTACTTCCGCGTCACTTACCCCATTATGGCTCTTATTCATTAACCATTCATAGATGGGATGCGGATTCCCTTTTATTGATACTTTGGTCGTCATAGGAAAATCTACTCCAAAGCGGCTTGTGCAAAATGCTTGAATCTCTTGATTCGTTCCAGGTTCTTGTCCTCCAAAATCATTACATGGAAAACCTATGATAACTAACTTACCCTGAAACGCATGGTAGAGCTCTTGCAACTGTTCATATTGTGATGTGAAACCACATTCTGAGGCTACATTAACCACCATTATTTTTTTACCCTTATATCCCACAAAATCAATCTCCTCTCCACCTATACTTTCGATCTTAAAAGAATGTATTGATTCTTCCAATATTATTTAATTTTAAGGTATTTATGGAAAAACTAAATACCCATTGGGTAAAAATAAACAAATTATTGATAAGAGTACAGAATTAAATTCTTAAAAATGAGAGGCTATTTCATTTATTCTTTCTCTACTGAATAATTAGTTTCCTAGAAATTGTTTTTTCTGCACTTTTTAGATGAACAAAATAAGTACCTGGCGGCCAATCTGTAGATGAAATATTTACAATTTTTTCATTCATCACCAAGGTTTGATGATGTAATAATTGTCCATTGGCGCTAAAAATAGACAATGTGGTATTTGAAGCGTTTGAGATTAGATGGGGTAACCTAATAGATATGGGCGCCCCTGTTGGGCTTGGATTGGGAAAGATTTTCAGATCTAATGAATCATTATCTGTTACTTCTTCTGTATCTGTAGGATCAAAGTTGCCTTTTTGGAAAGGATGTTCTTCTTTTACTTCGAAGTTTCCTCCTTCCATCAATATAAATCCAGTTTCATCTATTAGTTTGTAGAAACCAGCCCCGTAGCCACAGCATATACCGTCTCCGTAATCATCATATATACGAAATTCATAACAAGCCTCAGCATCAATCTGTACTTCCTGTACAATCAGTTGATTACTTCCATAAGCACCAGGGTCGGAAGGTAATGCATTTTGTTGTCCTCCTCCATTCAGACCGACATTCTGATTACCACCTGAAGCTAAAATATCCCCATTTTCGTCTAACAGCTCCCAATATGTTTCATAGCCGTAGTAATCTGTTAGTATTTGTACCTCAAGAAAATTTGCAATAGTAGATGTTGCAATATCAAAATTAGTACTATTATTATTATTCCATGTTACATCATCTGAACCATTGTTTACTTCTAATATTTCGATATCAATCCAATTATTATCCCCAAAATAATTAGGAGTAAACTCAATGCTAGGAAGTTGAACCATTTCGGAATCAAAGGAGCAGAGGTCTCCACTCCAAGAAAAGTAAGAGGGATTACCTCCATTAGCACTATAGCGAATTTCCATATCTTGAATATGCTGAACACCATCATTCCTGAGTATAAAGCTAGGTTCGATGAAGGATCCACACACCTCTTCTGTTGTATTTATTTTAGTGATATTTGCATCTAATGTGCTCAGTTGAATCTCTGGATAAACAGTTGTTCCATTTAGAATTTCTTGATGATTTTCTGTAACAAAAACAACTAAGTTTATCTTTGAGGGATCAACAATTGTATTTCGAAAGTAACTTGGCAGTGCATAGGTATATGTTCTTGCTTCGAAATGACCTTCAGTTGTGGTGATAATTTCTTCTCCCCATTGACCTGTGACCATATCTCTTAGGACATAGCGGTGTACATAATCATCAACCCAAGTTTCCCCTTCAAGTTGTGGTGCGACAATACTATCCTGAAGAACAGCTATATGGAGATAGTTTTTATTATATGCACTGTTAGCTGTGTAGAATAACTCTAAATCTATAGTCATTTCTCCATTCGCTAAATCCCAATCAGCTGCTGCTGCTATATTGACTGGAGAAGGAAAATCAAGAATCTGACTGACTGCATTATTCCAATTATTACGATTGATAGCTGTAGTCCCGCTATTTCCNTGTTCTAAACCAGGAAATACATGCCTATTTACCGTTCCAGCNGGATAACCTATCAGCCCTGTTTGAGCAGCCAAGGCATATCCAAAATCAGAGCGTAAATCTAAGATTCCGTCAGTTGGGATGGCATAATCACTCACTTGAATGTTAATGGGAATAAAATCTTCTTGGTAGTATTGTTTGATGAGATGTATGATGTCATGACCCTCGGTACAATAGCCACATTTATATCCNCCAAACTCTTCGAAAATCGCTTTGCGATTTTGTGGAGAGGTACTGACAATGGTTTGGCTATGGACAAATCCAGCAATAAAAAGAAAAAAGATAATGTTTCCTTTTAGCTTCATTTTACCTGTTTGATAGTGGCGTTATTGTTATGTATTATTCCACCTATGAAAAGTAGAATATCGGAATTTTACTTATTTTTACATGATTACAATCAAAACTCATCTGATAGTAATCAAAGAATACTCCATTCCTTAATTTAATGATTATGTTCCTGATTGAATTATTCAATCTAAACCGATTCAATCAAGTTCTCTTACAAAAGTAGAGTAAATATTGCTAATAATATTAGAATAATACTTGAAATGTGTGTTAGCTTTCAAAGCAATAAGTGGATAAACTCGGTTTGTATACTAGAAGACATCAAGTATAGGCATTGAGTGAAGTCCAAAGACATGTGTCTTTGTTGAGACAGCATTCAAAGACTATAAGTATTTAATTTGTCGAAACTAAAAATCAGCTTTGCGAAAAGAAATGCTTTTCTTTCGCTGGCCTAAACGCTTCCCAGACTATGCATGTAGCTATTATTGGTAATGGTATTAGTGGCATCACCGCTGCTCGTTTTATCCGAAAACTATCTAGCAAACACCGTATTACTGTTATTTCTGCAGAGACAGACTACTTTTTTTCTCGAACAGCCCTGATGTATATCTATATGGGACACATGCGCCATGAAGATACCAAACCTTATGAGGATTGGTTCTGGAAAAAGAATAAAATTGATCTACTCAAAGCTTATGTCAAAGCTGTAGATACCAACAACAAACAACTCATCTTAGATCAAGGCAGGCCATTGACTTATGATAAATTGATCATTGCTTCTGGTTCTACACCTAATAAGTTTGGGTGGCCAGGCCAAGACCTTAAGAGAGTAGGTGGTTTATATTCTTATCAGGACTTAGAAAATATGGAAAACCACAGTGAAGGTTTACAAAGGGCTGTGATTGTCGGAGGTGGATTGATTGGTATTGAAATGGCTGAAATGTATCACTCTCGCCATATTCCTGTGACATTTCTCGTAAGAGAAAAAAGCTACTGGAATGCTGTTTTACCTGCTGAAGAATCTGATATGGTGTCTCGTCATATCAAAGAACATGGAATTGATCTTCGACTTTCTACGGAGCTTAAAGAAATTATCGATGATGGCAATGGCAATGCTTGTGCTGTGGTCACTAATGAAGGCGAACGCATTGAATGTGGATATGTAGGATTGACAGCAGGTGTGCATCCAAATATTAAATTTTTGGAAGGGAGCGGTATTGAATCTCAAAGAGGCATCATCGTTAATGAATATTTGGAAACCAATATTCCTGATGTGTATGCCATTGGCGATTGTGCACAAGCTAGTCAGCCAAGACCAGGCAGACGACCGATAGAAGCTGTTTGGTACACCGGTAGAATGATGGGAGAAACGGTAGCCTATAATGTTTGCGGCAAGCAAATTGCATATGATCCAGGAATTTGGTTTAATTCTGCAAAGTTCATAGATATTGAGTACCAGATCTATGGAGATATTTCTGGAAGGATGCCAGCGCACTATCAGTCTATTTATTGGGAACATAAAGATGGGCAAAAAGCTATTCGTATTGCTTACGATAAAAATGAAGGTCATGTGGTTGGTTTCAATTTGATGGGCGTGCGATATAGACACGAAGTATGTGAAAAATGGTTGCGCGATAAAACGCCGGTTGAAGAAGTTCTTCAAAATCTAGGCCTTGCCAACTTCGACCCTGAATTCTACAAAGAATATGAGGAAGAAGTGATCAAAACTTATAATCAGCAAGCTGGAAAGCAATTGCAATTGAAAAAGCGTAGAAGTCTTACTGCAGCCCTGAAGTTTTTAAACCCAATTCGATAATTCTCTAATATTCATTATACAATGTCATTCATTCAAAAATTAGGCCTTGGGGTTTTTGTCATCGCCCTACTTATTTTCACGATGGCACTTGGCCTTGATCAATTTAAACTTTCTGATAAGAGTCTTGAATTTGGGGGTATTTCAGAATATCACAAGCAGGAAATTTTGGCGCAAGCCGAAAAAAGAGGATCGCTTAATAAGGTATACGGAGCTAACTTCTCTTTTATCAAAGAATTCAAAATCCTACTGAAAGACGCGCAAAATTCTTTAGCAAAAAAAGCAAAAGAGCAAGGCGTCCCAGAAGGGGTAAGCGACTGGGATTATAAGCTCGGTAGCTGGAAATTTAAGGAATACACGCCTGCTGCACTCAAAGCATCTGCCCAAGGTCCTGTTTCGGGCAATCCTGTCCTATTTTTATTCTTAACATTTGGATTAGGAATCATTGGCGGTCTACTCTATATCCTTCCTATTTTCCAAGCAATACCAGGCATTAAGAACAATCACATCTATCATAACCCTATGACAAGGGGCTTAAAACTAGGTCCAAGAGCATTGTTTTTAGGAGCAACGATTATCGGTGTTTTGGTTTATGGCATCACCTATATGGGTGAGAAATATATATGGTCGGCAATCACAGGGGGTATTGCACTATTGATTATTGGCTTGGTATTTTTCTTTGAAAATCAACGCCGCCGCAATCCTGCTAAATCGGCAGGGCCTTCACAAATGACAGCCTGGTTGGGTGTATTAACAGGGATTTATTTAATTGCATTTTATATACTTCTTTACTGGAAACCAGAATTGATCACGGCTTGGATTACAATTGTTAATCCAGTAAGTAAAGCATTAAGTGGTAATGACGCTAGCCAGTGGTTTTTGTATGGTTTATTGTATACGGTGATCGTTTTAGTAATGGGTATAAGAATGATTGCTAAGTACCGCCATAATCGTTATCAGATGATTCGTACAGGTTCGGTAATGTTTTTTCAGACAGCATTTGCCTTCTTACTTCCTGAGATCATGGTACGATTGAACCAGCCTTATTTCGATTTTAAAAATATTTGGCCACTGAACTATACCTTCTTCTTTGATTGGAACATCAACAACTTAGTTAATAGTGGAGGAATGGGGGTATTTATGATGGTATGGGGTATTGTACTGGTTGTTATTGGTGTACCTTTATTTACTTATTTCTTTGGAAAACGTTGGTATTGTAGTTGGGTTTGTGGCTGTGGTGGTTTGGCTGAGACTTTAGGTGATCCATACCGACAGTTGTCAGATAAAAGTTTAAGTGCATGGCGTTTTGAGCGTTGGATTATTCATGGTGTTTTGGCTTTTGCCATCATCATGACTGTTTTGGTACTTTATACTTATTTTACCGGAACACGTACCATTATCAAATCATCCTTGCTAACTATCAATAGTGACTCTATCCGTACTTGGTATGGTTTTTTAATTGGTTCTGCTTTTGCAGGAGTGGTAGGTACTGGATTTTACCCATTGATGGGAAATCGTGTGTGGTGTCGCTTTGGATGTCCATTAGCAGCCTACTTAGGTTTGGTACAGCGTTTCAAATCACGTTTCCGTATTACTACCAATGGCGGTCAGTGTATTTCTTGTGGAAATTGTTCTACTTATTGTGAGATGGGTATTGATGTACGCTGGTATGCACAAAGAGGTCAGGATATTGTGCGTTCTTCTTGTGTAGGATGTGGCGTTTGTTCAGCAGTTTGTCCACGTGGGGTACTACGTTTAGAAAACAGCTCTATGGACGTAAATACTAGAACTTCAGAAGTAAGAACTTTACATATTACAGATGATAAAATTGAATTGGTAGGATAAATTATGAATAAGCCACTAGCCTAAGGTTAAAATGGCTAGTGGCTTATTTTTTACAAACTCTTCCCCGATAGTAGCCGTAGCAAAGCTTCTTTTCGTCTTCGCGAAACAGGCAGTTTGGAACCATCTTGCATCAATGTATATCCACCGTCTTCTTTTAGAAATTTGCTAATAAAATTGGTATTTACAATATGAGATTGATGAATTCGACAGAACACATCTTCTGGAAGAATATCTGCATACTCTTTAATTGTTTTTGAAACAATTATTCTCTCATCATTTGAGGTGAAAAACGAGGTGTAATTTCCGTCAGATTCCAGCCGAATAATCTGTTCTAATCGAAGAAAAATCATTCCTTCAGAAGAAGATAAGGTAATACGATCTAGCTTTTTAGAGCTAACGCTACTCATCAAGTTTTCTAATCGTTGAGAGAACTGGTTATTCTGATAATGCTTTTTGTATTTCTGGATTGCTCGAATTAGTGCATCAGGATCAATGGGTTTGAGCAAGTAATCAATAGCATTAAACTGGAAGGCCTTAAAGGCAAATGAATCGTAAGCAGTTACGAATATAATATTGAAGTTGGGCTGAGGAATTTTTGCCAATAAATCGAATGCGGTACCATCCTGCATTTTCACATCCAAGAATACCAAATCAGTAGCGACATTGGTCAATAAGCGCAAGCCAGATTCTACACCATGAGCTTCCCCTACAATTCGGACATCGGGGAAATCAGCGGTAATAAAATTTCGGAGAACATCTCTTGCAAAATCTTCATCATCAATGATGGCGATTTTCAGTGTTTCATCTTCCATTGCTTTAAAATATTGGTTTTAGTCTAGTCTTCCAAATACAAACCCTTGCTCGTCTCACTTTATTTTTTTTCTTTATTAATTAATGGCTATTTACCATGAATTTATTGGACGGCAGACGAAAATAGTTAGCAAAATCCAAGGCAATCATCATTGCAGTCTCACTAGTCACTTTAGTTCTGCAATCAAATGTGGTGTCTATTCTAATAATTCCTTCCAATCTATCAATAGATATTTCATTGCTCAATGAAAAGCTTAAACCAAATATTCAAAATTAGTAACCGCTTATCAATTATTGTCTACCAAATTTCAATTGTATCGTATTTTGAAAGGAACTGACCTTATTTTGGTGTAAATGCCTATAAAAATTAAGCAGATGCACCCGACTAAGCAATTATTGGAAGAAAAACGGTTTGAGGCCTTCTTATGGGATGGAGTAAAGCGTTTGGAAGGCGAAATTCAAGTTTTTGAAAAACACCTAGATTTTGAATTTAAGAACTTTAGTTCGAGTCATATCAAACTACAAATCCCATTCGAAGGCATTGAAAAAATCGAAGATTTTAAAGTCTTTGGCATAGCAAAAAATGGTGTCAAAATACTTTCGAAAGATGGAAAGGAGGATTGCTTTGTGCTAAATCAATCTGATCGTTTTAAAAATCTTTTGGTCAAAAAACCAAATAATCACTCAAAGTGACCAAATATTTCACCATTTGTACCAAATATTCAAAATCAAAATGTATTCGTATTGATACTATTAAATTCACTTCCAGAAGGAAAAATAAGAAATCAGAAGTTTTGAAAACTAAGAGACTCCCAGAAGATGGCTATTTTGGTGGCCATCTTCTTTCTATTTAAAAATGGCTCCAATAAACACTTTCGGAATCATCTACTCTCCATTTTCACTTCCAATAATTGAACAACATAAAGAATTATTTTCGCTGTGTATACTGAAGGTTCTCAGTGGACGTGTTCTCTCTGTAAAAAGGTTGAGTCTGCAAAAGGCTCAACTTATTTTATCAAAAAAACAGTCCAACTTCTTGGACTTATTTCACTATTCGGGACTTTTGTCTTGTACTCAGGAAAATTTGTTACCGTGATTCTTTACCGCCAACCTATATTTTTATGAATCAAATGTCCTATATCTTATCTTAATTTTCAACATGATTCTAGTTCCCAGAATTTCTCCTAGATCATTTTTAAGTTCTTCTATTAATAGGTCTTCTTTAGACGATCGTTCATTAAAGATTTCTAGCATTTTTTTACTAATCGACATGCCTATAGATTTGTGAATGCCTTCTAGCTGATTCTTTTTTTTCATTTTCTGAGTCTGAAAAATGCCCAAACCATTATCAATAATCTCAATAGCTATATCATCTCCTTGGTTAAGGTATTTTATTTGTATTTCACCTTGCCTTGGAGTTTGTAATAGACCATGAATGATTGCATTTTCAACATAAGGTAAGGTTAATAATGGAGGTAGCTCTAAGTCATAAATATTTAAACTTGGATCAACTATAATGGAATAATTTAGTTTTTTCTGAAAGCGCATTTTCTCGAAGGAGAGATAATTTTCGATGGTTTGAACTTCTTCCTCTAAGCTTACTACTTTATTGACAGATGCATTTAAATTATTTCTCACCAGCATAGCAAATTTTGCAAGATATCGAGTAGCCTTTTCTGATTCTTTTTCTGCAATAAAACTCTGAATGGCGTTTAAGCAATTGAATACAAAGTGTGGATTCATTTGTGCTTGTAAAGCAGAAGCTTTCAAGCTTTGCATTTCTTTTTCTATTTCATTATCTCTTCGAATTCTTTTTATGTATCTATTAATAAAAAGACCAATCAAGCTACCTATTAATATGATAGTAAGCAGGAGAAACCATACTGTTTCCCAAAAAGGCTTTTTGATTAAAAATTCTACTTTTAAAGGGGATGTCCACTCCCCATTTTCATCTTTTGCTTGTACTTCAAACTGATATAGCCCTGGCGATAAATCAATCAGGTTAGCAGCACGCTCTTGGGTATACTGCCACGCTAAGCGATTATTAAGACGATATTTATATTCAATGTTTCCTTGAAGCTTTGAATTAATAGAAAGATATTCTATTCGAATATTATTTTCATCGTATTTCAATTTATTTCCTTCTTTTATGATCTTATTATTTACTATGAAGTTTTCTAAGAATACTTGCTGATTTTGGCAAGAGAATTGTTGTTCCTTTGGGAAT
>JAKVCU010000078.1:31647-45966 GCA_022448955.1 Saprospiraceae bacterium | reverse complement strand
AATTCGGGCTCTTTTTGTTTATTCTTTAATAGAAAAAGACTTTGCTGCAAACGTCTCCTTTGATATTTGACGAAAGTCAGTATTCATTGGATCAATATTTATTTGGGTGCCTACTGAATATTTCTTTCTGTTTGGAGAAAGAAGCAGTTCAGATAGGAAAACTGCTAATAGTATTAAATAGGCTATGAGGCATTCTAGCTCAAAGAACAAATTATTTGGCAGCATCAACGAAATTCGTATATAAAATGCCTTGATGATTCATAAAAGGGTCTTCTTTTTTATTTAAGTCCAGTTTTCCACCTTCAAAATCAGTAGCAGGCCACCCTAGTTCCTGAAAGATACAGGCGGTAGCGGCAAAATCCCAGATACATCCTCCTCCTTTTTCTTTTTTGGGTAGCTTGAGCATGCAAGCGGGACCATTTTCTAGTACGCGTATAGCATTTATAACCGAACCGCCCCCTGCCATCTCTCGGACACCATTCCAATTAAATTGTGCGACAACTTGTTGGAGGTAGTTTTCAACTTTTGCGAGCTGCGGTGTATCTTCTAAGCTTCGATCTGTCACATAAGTTAAGTAGTCATTTACTGGAGGCCTATGCCAAATTTTATTATTCTTATAAACGCCATGCCCTTTGATGGCGTGATAAAGCGTATGGGTACTAGGATCGAAGACGACGCCAATATGAGGGCTGCCATCATGAGCGACTAGTGCTATCGATACGGCAAAGCCTGCTTGTTTTTTGATAAAAGGCAATGTGCCATCCATTGGGTCAATACACCAAAAAAAAGCTTTTTCAAATCGACTACCATCATCTTCAGTTTCTTCTGATAGCAGTGCAAGCTCAAAGTCTTTGCAGGTAGGCTGCAAATGAGCAAGGATGCTTGCTTCGCATGCTCTATCTACTGCAGTCACGACTTGAGCGGCATAACTATGTCCACTCTCCTTTTGCTCAACCGTCACTTCCTTATGCATATACTGCTGGATGATTTCCCCAGCAGAAAGAGCTGCCTGAATGGCAATATCGGTCAGTTGGAGTACATTCATTTTAAAGATGATTGATTACTTCTTTAGTGATGCGTTCGCTGTAAGTATTCAGCTTCCAGTGTGTAGGGCTCCAGCCTTTGAGGAACCGATGAAAATCTGCCCAAGCGACTCGGTATAAAGAACGCCATTCTGTTTCCAAGGCTTCATTTTCTGTGGGGAGTGCCTTTTGAAGATATTCGAAATAGGTATCCAATATTTGGGCTTCTAAATCTTCACAGGCCTGCTCATTTAGGCAGCTGCCTACAAAGTAGGCTACATCTTTCATCCCACAACCACCACCTACATACTGAAAATCAACTCCTGCTGGTTGTCCATTTGGAGAGAAGCAAAAGTTGGCTAATTTGGCATCTCCATGTACCCATGTTTTGTACTGGCATGCATTTAGTTGGTGGTCGATGGCAGGGGCGGCGGCCTTCAAGTGGGGATCATCTAATGCTTCGAGTTCTTGCGGCCTGGTTGCTAAATGCCAATAAGTACCTACGGTCCAAAGACCATCTGGTGCTTTGCCCATAAAACTTGCATGAAACTTGGCCAGCCATTCTAAGCAAGCTGCTATTTCTTTCCATTCCAATCTTTGCTTTCGCAAAGGATAACCTGCACTATCCAAATCTTCAAGTATCATGAGCACTTCATTGTGGTAAGTCTCTACAGCAAAGCATTGAGGCAGTCGAGCCATACTTTGGTTACTATATCGTTCGTACCATGTACTCTCTATCTGATAAGACTTTAGCTTTCGCTGGTGGCTGATAGCCGTATTCCATCCGCGGGGATGGCGTTGAGCATTGGGCAACTGCACATGTTTTACCACAACACTTTTGAAGGCACTATCCGCTAACTCGAGTCGGATGATTTGGCCATAACCGCTCCACAAAGACTGAATGACTTCTTTTTGTATAAATGCAGAAGCACCTGTTGTTCTTAGAATAAGCGAGTTAAAATATTCATTCATAGTAGAAATTCCATTTCGGGCTAAGTATATTTTTCATACTCTTCTCTTAACATGGCATAAATATGCAGATCTACATATTGATCATCCATCAAAGAGGCTTTTTTGAAGATACCTTCTTTGCGAAAGTTGGCTTTTTCGTATAATTTCATCGCTCTTTCGTTAAAATATCTGACATCAAGCCATAGACGATTGGGTTGAAGATGCGTAAAGACATGCTGCTTGATACCTTCTACAGCTTGATAACCGTATCCCTTTCCTTTGACATCAATAGCAAAGCGTTTGAGTAAAATCGAGTGATCTGGATGTATCAAATCTTGAAGGATGCAGTAGCCCACCAATTGTTGTTCTACCTCAAAAACTAGATGCTGATAATTATCGTTTTGTAAGGCTTCTAAATGTTCCTCTATGGTCCACGCACCAATAAAGTCCTTATTATCAGGATGATCTTCTACCATTTTGATATACTCAATATGAGATTTATCTGCTACAATTGTGTTCATATTTCTTCATTTATAATTGTAACAACCATTCACTCCAAGAGCCTGGGTACAATTTGGCACCTTCTAAGCCTGCATATTCCATAGCTAATAAGTTATGGCATGCCGTAACACCTGATCCGCAATAGAAGGTCGCTTGGCTAGGAGCTTTACCTTTCAATAATGCTTCAAAGCGTTCTCGTAATTCTTCTTTTGATTTAAAAACACCATCCGCTGTTAAATTTTCAGGAAATGGTGCATTAATGGCACCTTCTATATGCCCAGCAATTGGGTCAATAGGTTCCTCCTCACCTCTGTATCTTGGTGCTGTTCTAGAATCAACTATTATATGATTTGGCGAAAGCCTATTGCTCTCAACAAAATTACGGTCGACATGACTAGCTGATCGAACATTCACCACAAATGTTTTTGCTATTCTTTGTTCTACTTCATCGGTAATAGGCAATTGGTCTGCTTTCCATTTTGGCCAGCCACCATCTAAAACGGCTACATTTTGATGCCCTACCCATCTTAGCATCCACCATAATCGGGCAGCAATTCCACCTCCCTTATCATCATAAACTACTACTTGTACTTTTTCATCGATGCCCCATGCTGAAAATAACTGCTGCAGCTTTTCTACACTTGGCAGCGGATGCCGGCCTGTTACGCCGGCCGTAATAGTACCTGACAAATCATCGTCTAAATGGGCGTAAACTGCTCCGGGTATATGTGCTGCTTCATAGGCCATTCTGCCTGCATTGGTATCTGCCAAAGCAAATCGACCATCCACAATACAAAGCGTTGGCTGACCAAGCATCGTAGATAGTTGTTGAGTAGAAATGATGGTTTTATGCATATTTATAGCTTTGTATTAATAAAATGACTCTTTATACAGGAGTTATCTGACTTGTACACATGGCAAATATTTAATATATTTGCGCTGTACTTTTAGCACTTTGTGCTATCAGTCATAGGGTATTCATTAAACCTTGCCGATTGGCAAGGTTTAATCTTTTTTAGCCAGCCTAGCTATTTGCCTTATAGCAATAGGAAATGAAATCACTTTCGGCATTTCATTTTCTCCTATTTTTTCTCCCCCTGTGATCACAGGCGTATCTTCTTTTCCACTTAGCACTTCAAAAATGATTTCGTTTCCTACTTTTTCATAAGTAATCAACAAGAGATTGCCCATCACCTCAAAACGGCTACATAATTTACCGGCAAAATGGTAAAGATCCAAAACGATGGAGTTCTTCTCATCGACTTGATAGTGTCCATTCTGAGCATCTACCGTGATTAATTCGTAGGGACGCTGATCAGTACCTTCCCCATAGGTGATTGCCCAGGTATAGTTATCAGAAGTATCGATAGGCTGAATATTCAAATTCATCTGGGTTCGTTGTTGCTCTCCGGCGCCACTGTAAATCAAGAGTTCTCCCGTCCACTCACCGATCCATGCGATTGGGAAGCTATCATGGCCATTCTGCGCAATAATAGGGGCGCTTAGCCAGTAACACAACATCATAAAGCCAAATATTATACTATTTTTGATATGCATCTTAAATCTTTTTCTGATGAGGTATTTCTTTTCGATCCTAATATTTTTCTATGCCTTCTCATTTTGCTTAGCGCAAAATACCTATTTCCAGCAAGAAGTTAATTACAAAATTTCGGTTTCACTGGATGACAACCTACATCTCCTTAACGGAAATGCAGAGATAGTATACCTTAACCATTCACCGAATGAACTAGACACCATTTGGATGCACCTTTGGGCCAATGCTTACAGCAGCAAAACTTCCGCTTTTACCAAGCAGCAACTCGCTCAAGCTAATCGTGCATTTTATTTTGCGAAAGCAGAAGAAATGGGTGGCTACACCAAAATCGATTTTAAAGTAAATGATCAAAAAGTCGACTGGTCATTTGACGAAAGTCATTCAGATATAGCCTATCTTTTATTGCCTCAAGCTTTAAAAAGTGGAGAAAAACTAAATATCAGCGCAGCCTTCAAAATAAAAATACCTCAGCAATTTTCTCGTTTAGGTCATGAAGACCAAGCCTATCAAGTCACGCAATGGTACCCCAAACCTGCGGTTTATGATGCTAAGGGTTGGCACCCAATGCCCTATTTAGATATTGGAGAGTTTTACGCTGAATTTGGAAGTTTTGATGTAAAAATATCGCTTCCTAGCGAATATATAGTGGCTGCTACTGGTGAACTGCAAACAGAAAGTGAGATAGTATTTCTAGAACAAAAAGTCAAAGGACGTCAATCAAGAAGTTCAAAGACCAACAAAACGATTCGTTATAAAGCAGAAAAGGTCCATGACTTTGCTTGGTTTGCTCATAAGGAATTTCGAGTTGATAAAGATAGTACTCGATTAGCATCAGGTAAGCTGGTATATACTTGGGCTTTCTATCTACCTAAATCAGCAGACACCTGGTCAAAGGCGACGCAATATGCCAATCGTGCGCTGCAATTTTACTCCGAAAAAGTAGGAGAATATCCTTATCCGCAAGTCACTATCGTTCAAGGTCCTCTTTCAGCGGGAAGCGGGATGGAGTATCCGATGATTACGGTTATTTCAACCGATGGGGATGATAAATTTTTGGATATAGTTACCACCCATGAGGTAGGTCATAATTGGTTTTATGGGGTTTTGGGGTTTAACGAAAGGGATCATCCTTGGATGGATGAGGGCTTAAATTCTTATTTCGAAGCGCTCTATGTGGAGCAATACTATCCGGATGAAGGATTTGAATTGCTTCCTAATTTTTTATCAGGTGATGATAATCTTTATATGGCGCATTTATGGTATCTGATACAGGCTCGAAGGAATAAAGATGTTGCACCTGATGATTTTGATCCACAAATGAGTGGCATGAATTTTGAGCTGAGCGCCTATCAAAAGCCAGCTTTAGCATTTGCGTATCTGGAATCCTACCTAGGTAGTTCGGTGATGGATAGCTTAATACAGTCCTTTTATACCAATTGGCAATTTAAGCATCCACAAGCTAATGACCTAAAGCAACACTTAGTGGAAGGAAGTGGGAAAGATTTAGATTGGTTATTTGAGGGTTTAATCTACTCTAATAAAAAGTTGGATTATGCCATTCTAGATGTTCAGAATGAAAAAGGGTGGAAAATCAGGGTTAAGAATCAAGGTCAAATTAATGGTCCCTTTCCTATTACTGCTTATCGCAATGGCAAGGCTGTAAAAACTATTTGGTACGAGGGTTTTGAAGGTATACAAAAGCTGCATTTTAGGAGAGGGAAGTATAAAAAATTTGTGATTGATGCCAAACGAAATTTACCAGAGATTAATCGAAGGAATAATAATATTAGGACGAGTGGTACTTTAAAGACAGCCGAGCCATTAGATTTCAGATTCCTCCTAGGCATTGAAAATGAGCATAAAAACACTATTTACTATACGCCTACCTATGCATGGAATGCCTATGACAAGGGTATGCTTGGATTAGCTTTATACAATACAGTGGTTCCAGCAAGATCGGTAGAGTGGTCGGTAGCACCTATGTATTCTTTTGAAAGCAAGGATGTTTTGGGTTTAGCTAATTTTAATTTTTACGCCTACCCTAAATCTGGAAAAGTCAATCGAGTTAAAATTGGTTTGGGATTAAAGAGTTTCCACTATCAACAAACCAAAACAGAACAATTTCAATATGATCTAAAGTATTTTAAAGTTACGCCATCTTTAAGCCTTTCTTTTGATGCAAATGAAGGTAGTCAATATCAACAAATGCTTTCTTGGCGAAGTATTCTGCTACGTCGGGAGGAAGCCAATTTTGTTCCAACACCTGATGGATTATTCGTAGATTTTGATTGGAAAACGCAGTTTATTCATGAAGTTCGGTACCGCGGAGAACATAAAAAAGCGCTTCATCCGTATGATATTGAAGTCGCTTTAGAGTATCAAGATTATACAGATATTTTTAACGATAATCAATATTACTTAAAAGGTAGTGTTGAGCTCAATTATTCTTTTTTTTACAAGGATAAAAAATCTGTTGACATACGCACTTTTGTGGGTGCCTTCCTTCTGAACTCACTAAATAACGAAACTCAGCCAAGGGGCTTATTTTTTGGTTCCCTCAATTTAGTAAGTGAAGGTTACAACGACTATCGATATGATGATTTTTATTTAGGGAGGATGGAAGTTGATGGTTTCTCTTCCCAACAAATTCATATCCGGGAAGGCGGCTTAAAGCTCCCCATTAATTCGCCTAACCGAAGTATTCAAGCAAGCAACGATTATATATTAGCATTAAATCTTAAGGCAGACTTACCATTTGACCTGCCTTTAGGATTACCCATCAAACCCTACTTTGACATAGGATTTTATAATGATATTACGCCTCTTGGAAAAAGGAAAGAATTTAGTGATCAGCTCCTTTGGAGTGGTGGTTTCATGCTCGATGCTTTTGATGGTATCCTGGGGATTTATTTCCCTTTTATCAACTCTAATAATTTAGAATTAAAAGCCCTATTATCAGGAAGGGGGAATTACTGGTCAAGGCTTAGCTTCAGCTTGGATCTACAAAGAATAAACCCTTGGAAGGTCTTGAGGGACTTTGAGCCTTAACATTTGACCCCGTTGTACTTTCATTAGATGATAAACGGCCATTACTCTAGTAATCGTAATGGCCGTTTAAGCGGCTAGTCAAAATTGCTTGTATAATAAAATTGTCCCTTCGAAAATTATAAGTAACTGACGATAGGAAAGTTACGCATGGTTTTTGAAGGGACGCTAAAATTTTATTGTACCAATTTCTTAGCCTAACTACTTAAGAATAAATTCCCAAATAAATCCTCCATTTTATCTACCTGCTAGGAGCCTCTAACAATTTAAAGAACTGATCCAGTTTGGGTAAGATGAGGATCTCCGTTCTACGATTTTGGCTTCTGCCTGCAGAATCATTATTATCTGCTTTTGGGACATAATGCGCTCTTCCTCCAGCAGTTAATCGTTCTGGTGCGACCTTATACCGCCATTGCAGAATACGTACTACGGCTGTAGAACGTGCCGTACTCAGATCCCAGTTATCTTTCATACAATCATTTTTGATGGGCACATTATCCGTATGCCCTTCCACCAAGATATCTAGGTCGCTATGGTCATTTACTACTTTGGCAATTTTACCTAATACGTCTCCCGCAGCTTGGCTGATCTGCGCACTACCTGATTCGAATAACATGCGATCAGACAAAGAGATATAAACTACCCCTTTTTTTACTTCGATCTGTACATCTTCGTCATTGACATCCCCTAAGGATCGCTTTAGATTCATTACTAAAGCTAAAGCTGTAGAATCTTTTCTTTGGATGGAAGAATTTAGATCTTGGATATAGTTGCTTTGGGATTGTATTGCATCTAATGATTTTTTGATGCTTTCGGCACCAGTCTGATTAATTACAGAAAGCTGTGCCAATTGATCAATCAAGTCATTATTATTTTCTTTGAAATAATCTACTTGATCTTCTAAGCCTTGATTTCTTTGCTTTTCGATATCCAGCTCTGCCTGTGTTCTACTCAACTGGTCAGCTTTGGAAGCTAGCATGGAGCGCAGGCGTTCTTTCTCATTATTACAATTATCTAGTTGTGCTCCGATTTTTTCATTCTCAATTCTAGTACGATCGAGTTCGCCTTGGAGGCCTGCAAACTTCTTTTTGCTTACACAAGAAGAGAAGCTAAGCATAGCAGCTAGCGATAGGAGCAGTGTAGTTTTTTTATTCATTCAGAAAATCTTTTGATGGTTGAGACAGTAAATAGTTTGCCCGAAACCGTGCATGCCGGCTGGCAGGAATTTATTGTACAAGCAATTTTGACTAGCCGCTTATATCTAATAAGTGTCTTCTTTTATTCAATATCATGGTTTATTCAAAAAACCTCAAAATAATAATGTTCTACAAGGTCTAAAACTTTGTAGAACTTTATTTTTTAGTCAATACTTAGAGTCTAAAGAAATGATTCCTTAGCTACAGCTAAATTCATATATCTTCGCCTCATCTAAGCGAACTATTGACAATTTCGATTCAAAGAACAAATTCTCTAACAGACTCAGTAGTGTTAAAATAGGGACTTCTGCTCTCCATTGCCATTAACATCAAAGTCGATGGTATCGCCTGTTTTCAGATTTTCGTCCTCTATATTTTCCGCTTCTTTTTTCTCTGATGCTAATGCTTTTACAGTAGAAATTTTTCCCTCTTCTAACTTATTGCCTAGCGCTTTCCAGCCTTTTACATCAATGAATTCGGCAAGATCTAATTCATGATCTATTTTTTGACCTTTTTCCCTGGTCACATAAGTAATTTTGGGATGACCATAAGCGGAAGCGAAATACAGTTTACTATTTTTATGTTCTGAGATAAAGGAATAAGCTTGGCCGGTCGTCGTTGTTTCAATATGGAATCGTTTTACCATCGTCCACTCTTTTCCTCCCTCAAAATAGACTGCGCTGATAATATGTTTTTCACGATACTTTTGGATGTACATCAACTCTTTTGGCTCAAACTTCTTATTCATATCCAATTCCAACAATTCATAAGAGCCATTCTTATAAATAGCCAGTATCAAATCACCGGTATCAAAAGCGCCGAGGTATTTTCCTCTCTCGTCAGTATTTAGACGTCCACTCACTTCATCCATCCAAACCTTGATTGCTCCAAGCGTTGATTTACCTACTTCTTTGAGTGTGACTTTTCTGATAGGGTATCGGGTCAGGATATTTCCTTGAGAGCTACGACCTTTGATGGCAAGGTCTTTGAAGTCAAAATCAAAGATTTTTTTACGAGCAGAGCATCCTTGAGATAGCTGTACATTGATTACTTCAGCCTCACCATTTGGATTAGCCGTAAAATAGAGGAGTTTGGAGCCTTTGGTTCCTTTCGTTAAATCATAGGCTCGGTCTCTAGTAATGGCGGTAACATTAAATCGTTTTATATAAGAGCGGCCTGTTTTCCCATCGACATAAGCCAAATTATAGGTCGATCTTTCATCTCCTTTTTTCCAAACAGCTACATGGATGATATCCTTACCAACAAAAGTCTTATCGGCAATACGAGAAACAAGGAATTTACCATCCTTACGGAAAACGATAATATCATCAATATCAGAACAGTCGCAAACGAATTCATCTTTCTTCATGCTGGTTCCAATAAACCCTTCTTTTCGATTGACATACAATTTAGTGTTGTTGGCCACTACTTGAGTTACTTCAATACTATCGAAGGTAGTAATTTTTGTTTTGCGTTCTTTTCCTTTTCCATATTTATCTAGAAGGCGTTGGAAGTAAGCAATAGCAAATGCAGTCAGGTGGGCTAAATCGTATTTCACCTGAATGAGTTCTTCCTCCAATTTTGCGATTTGTTCGTCTGCTTTGAAGGTATTAAATTTAGAAATCCGTTTAATTTTGATTTCCGTTAAACGGATAATATCCTCCTCTGTGATGTCTCGGAGTAATAGTAAACGATTATCATTAGTTTTTGGCTGTTCATTTGGCGTAAGCACATATTTGCGTAAGCCTTTGTCGATGGTATCTATCACGGCCTCCCATGTTTCGCACTCTTCGATATCACGGTAGATACGCTTTTCGATGAAGATTTTTTCAAGACTTGCAAAGTGGAGTTTTTCTTCCAGTTCCTTTTTGCGAATTTCTAATTCTAGGCGTAGCAACTCTTTGGTATTTTCTGTTGAAATACGAAGGAGTTCTTCCACGGTTAGGAAATGCGGCTTATCATCAATAATAACGCAAGCATTTGGAGAAATAGATATACCACAGTTGGTAAAGGCATAGAGCGCATCAATAGTCACATCAGGTGATATACCAGAAGCGAGTTCTACCACTACTTCTACATCTTTTGCGGTATTATCCATTACCTTTTTGATCTTGATCTTGCCCTTATCATTTGCTTTGATGATACTATCGATAAGAGAAGAAGTGGTTACCCCATAGGGTAAATCTTTGATCACTAAGGTCTTTTTGTCTACTTGTTCTATTCGTGCTCTGTTTTTAATCTTTCCTCCACGCTTTCCACCATTGTAGTCACTGACATCAATAAAACCTCCGGTTTGAAAATCTGGATAGATTTTAACTTTTTTGTCCTCCAGAATTTTAATGGCCGCTTTAATTAGTTCAACGAAATTGTGTGGTAGTATTTTGGTTGAAAGGCCAACTGCAATACCTTCTGCTCCTTGAGCCAAAAGCAAAGGAAACTTCATAGGAAGGTTAATCGGCTCTTTCTTACGACCATCATAGGATAGCTGCCATTCTGTAGTTTGTGGATTAAAGGCTACCTCCAAGGCGAATTTCGTCAAACGTGCCTCGATGTAACGAGAAGCTGCTGCTCGATCACCGGTACGCACATCTCCCCAGTTTCCCTGTGGATCAATTAATAAATCTTTTTGGCCAATATTCACTAGGGCGTCACCGATGGCGGCATCACCGTGCGGGTGAAATTGCATGGTTTGTCCAATGATATTCGCTACCTTATGATAGCGGCCATCATCCATTTCCTTCATGGCGTGAAGGATACGGCGTTGTACCGGCTTTAGTCCATCTAGTACATTTGGTACGGCACGTTCTAGGATTACATAGGAGGCATAATCAAGGAAATAATCCTTATACATTCCTCTGAGGGAAATCACATTCTCTTCGCCATTTCCATTCGCACTTAATGTGTTGATATCACTCATATTCTAAGCAGCAAGTTTTGAATTGTCCGATGCTTTAAATTAATCTACGCTGTGTTTCGCAAAAATACTTTTGCTTTACTAAGCAAATATAAAAAAAATCACTAATTTTTAAAAACAAAAAGTTTTAAAAAAGAAACAACTCTTTTACTTTTGTTTTAATCGTAAAGGCAAATAATTTGTCCATTGCCTTTTCCTTTTACACTTCTCACATAAGCATTTACGACCTTATGCATTGGGATAGCATTGTGGCCCGGGAAGTAATCTTGATATTTTGCGACAGCATCTTCTACTAAACCTGAAGAAACGACATTGATTCTTTTTCCATCCTCCATTTCTAAAGCAGCTGCTTTCACAAAACTATGGATGGCGCCATTCACCATGGCGGCGCTAGTTGTTTTTACCACTGGATCGTCGGCTAAGATCCCTGTTGTTAAGGTAAAGGAGCCATTGGAGTTCAAGAAAGGCATTCCAATACGAACTAGGTTGACTTGGCCCATCAATTTGCTACGGATACCTATATAAAAATCGTCTTCTGATAAATCCTTTAATGGAGCCCACTTCGCTTCTCCTGCAATACCTACTATTGCATCCACCTTTCCTATCCGCTCAAACATTGCTTGAATGGATGAGCTATCTCTGATATCAAGCTGCACATCACCGCTACTTCTACTTGCAATAATGACTTCGTCTTTTTCTTGAAAGTAGTTGCTTACTTTTCGGCCTATGGTACCCTTTCCGCCTATGATTAGTATTTTCATTTGTTTAAAATTTTTCTGCAAGCGGCAAAATGCAGAAAAATTTCTGCACAAATGGAACCGCTTTGCTCCCGCCTGCAGCCGACAGGCTCGCATAATCTTTTTTAATCATTCCCTTATGTGTCTAATACTTTAGTCATGGATGATTCATCTATTCTTCTTTTTTGAACACATCTCCTTTCCTAATGTCGGATGCATACAAGATAAGAAAACCATATCAGCTACTAATCATCTATAAAGTGAAAGATTTTCCCATTTTTTGTACCTACCCAACCTTTCTGATTAACCACATAAATACTGGAATAATCAAGGTCCGGCGCTTGTTGTATTTGTTTCCATTCTTCGCCTCCATTTTCTGTTCGCCAAAAAAGGCCTTGCTCCCCTACGATATAGCCTTTCTCTTCATTAACAAAAAATACTTTCTGAAATGGGAAATCCTCTACTCCTATAGATCGGCTATCTCTCAAAACTTCCCAATGAAAGCCTCTATCCTGCGTTTTTAGGATGGTGCCTCTATTGCCGATGATATATCCTACTTCTGGCGTTGGGAAGTGTATAGAGTGAAAGAAATCTCCTTGGATAGGTATCAATGACCAATTTTTACCGCTATCTTCTGAACGCCATACTCGGCCAAAACCGGCAGCAAAGACTTCATTTTCAGTAACATATTGTACATCTCTAAACTCATGCTCTACCTCAATTAAAGTATCTGCTTTTTCATGTCCATTAAAATAATATAAATGACCAATTTGAAATGCAGCTCCTCCGAGGAGTACCCCCGTATCTTCATCCCAAAAATCTACTCCATTAAATAGTTTATATACTTGGAATAACTCTTTCCAGGATCTATTCTCTTGGTCTAACTGCAGCAATTGGCCAGAAAGGCCTGTGCTATAAATATTTCCTTGCTCGTCTTGATCTATGGCAGTCAACATTTTATCGCCTTCTTCAAAAAGCTGCCAATTAGCTCCCTCATTTTGCGTAAGCAGCCAAATACCTTGCTCCCAAACTGCGCCACCGACTGCATAGCCTGTACTATCATCAACAAACAAGATATCGTTTATGGCTCCACTAGTACCAGTACTCTGCTCTTCCATCAATAGATCAATGCTTTCTATTTTTTCGCAAGCGAAAAAGCTCAATCCTACTAAGGAAATGAGAAGGAAGATTCCAAATCTTATTATTATATTTAAAAAGGTATCTTTCATTTTTCAGAGATTAAAAATCCAAGCATGAAACGTAGACAGTTTACTCAGCGTATAGCTGCAATATCCACCATTTCATTGAGTAATATGGCTTTTCATTCGTCTCCTGCTAAACGAAAACTTAAAGCCCCTCGTTTAAAAAAAGGCGATACAGTAGGACTGATCACGCCAGGAAGTTACATTACAGATGAAGCTTTAGAAAAAGCGGTTTCTAATATAGAAACGCTTGGATTCAGAATTAGATTAGGAAAAAATATTCGAGCGGAGCGAGGATTTACAGCGGGCACTGATCAGGAGCGATTAGAGGATTTACATGCGATGTTTCAAGCTTCTGATATTAAAGGAGTTTGGTGTGCACGTGGAGGCTATGGTTGTGGTCGGTTGTTGCCAAAAATTAATTACAAATTGATCAAAAAAAACCCAAAGGTCTTGATTGGGTATTCCGATATTACAGCTTTATTACAAGCTATTTATCTTCAAACGGGCCTTATTGGATTTCATGGCCCAGTAGGTGCTTCTGATATGACAGATTATACCCAAGCTCAGCTTTTGCCATTAATTGTGGAAGGTAAAGCTAGACATAATATCCTAATTTGCCCAGAAAACGAGCAGCACGAAAACCCACTTTATCATACTAAAATATTTCGGGAGGGCCTAGCTTCTGGAGAACTGGTTGGCGGCAACTTATCTTTGTTGTCGGCTATGGCTGGCACGCCCTATGCTATGGACGCCAAAGACAAAATTGTTTTCATTGAAGATATTGGCGAAAAGCCTTACCGCATCGATCGTATGTTGACACAGCTTCGTCAGTCATCCAATTTGCATAAAGCAAAAGCCATAGCCTTGGGTGTCTTTGCAGGCTGTGAAAAAGATGAGGACGCACGATCTCTGTCTTTGGAAGAAACCTTACGCGATCGTTTGATGGATTTGGATATGCCCATTATTTATGGCTTATCTTTTGGACATATTTCGAACATGTGTACTTTGCCTGTAAGTGCGAAAGCTATTTTGGATACCCGCACCAAAACGTTAACTCTAGAAGAATCTGTTGTTCAATAATTGATTCCGCTCTGATAATCTCTTCTTTTTGATACAAGCAAACTACATTTTTAAAACAATTGATGCCCTTTTTTACATGCTGAGTGGTACCCATCGTTGTAATAGTCTTACTC
>JAKVCU010000078.1:0-31637 GCA_022448955.1 Saprospiraceae bacterium | reverse complement strand
TGTGATGGCACAACTTCTATATGCAGTAAGACGGATATGAGTGAAGTTTATCCCATTTCTGACAACTACTTTGCTCAACTCCATGGATTTAGTAAGAGAGATACGGATCCATTTGTAATTATGAGCAGTGGTACGCGCGAAACACCAATTCCAGATTATTTGAGTGCGCTCAGCATCGCACTTTTTGATGTCGATAATACTTTAAGCTTTAAAATCGCGCATATTGATATCCGTTGGACTCGCCTGATTGGTTTTACTAATACGCAAGGTCGTTATATCAATAGTAGTGTGAATGCCTGCGAGGATAATGCCACCATGACCAATGGCCGATTCATGCACCTAGAGCAAGAAAAATTTAAATGGCGTAACGATAGTAGCGGCTGGCACAAAATGGCCATGGCCTTGGATGCTACTTTTAGTGAGATGGAATGTGGTACAGTCGCCGCTTTAATACCTCTAAAATGGCTACAGTTTTTAGCGAAAGCGGAAGAAGAAAAAGTAATACTTGAATGGTCCACATTATCGGAAAAAAATAATGCTTATTTCGAAATCGAATGAGCTGCTCAGGGTGGCACTTTCGTGCAAATAGGCCGAGTAGAAAGTCAAGGTGATAGTCAGCTCCCGCAAAACTACTCTTTTGAAGATGTTCCGCCTTTTGGCAAGTGGAGCTACCGCTTAAAACAAGTAGACTGGGATGGGCAGTTTAGTTATTCTCCTATTCGAAATATAGAATTAAACAATGCGCAGTTGAAGGTTTGCTTAGCTGGAAGTGAATTAAAAATCAATACGCCTAATCCTCTTCCAATAAGGATCTATGATACGATTGGACGACTTATTTGGCAAGGTCAAGTTCAAGCATCCTTAGATCTTTCTCATTTTTCTAAAGGTATGTTTGTGTATTTCATAGGGGATGATACATCCTATCAATGTGGAAAGTTATTATTGAAGTAACAAATAACTTTGTCAAGGAAGTTAATGGTTAATCGTTAACCGTAGGATTATTTGCAGACGACTAATAACTATAAATGTCTTAAGAGACGAAAACTTACTATTGTTCTTCTTCCCTCAAGGCTCTTTATTTGTTTTGATCAGGCAATCAAGCACTTTCTCATTTTCGCTGTAATAATATTCAATCAGTTTATTATTTTTTAATCAGAAATCTTCTAGAAGATTATCGCGGCCACTTGCCTTTACAGCCATACTGTTGAATGCTATCATGGCGCCATCTGATTTTATCTTCTGCTAGGATCAATGTATCAAAATCTAAGCTCCAATGACCTTCAGAAAAAGTCGAACAAGTAATTAGTTGAAAGGTACTATCATCAAAAAGCTCTAATTTCGTACCTCCAAACATTTACGTATTTTCAATCATTCCTAGATACCATAAATCTAATTTGGAATAATCTTTAGAATTATACACTCCTACTATGAATTATGTTCTTTCATTACAGCTACAATTTATAGATAGCAAGAAGAATAAAAGACAGATTTTTTTATTCATTCTTATGTTTTGAATTGATTGGAAACTCCCAAACAAATAAACCTAAAAGCCCTATTGGTGGCATTTCAAAAGCTGGGGATAATGTATTTAAATATGCTCTAAAACGCCAATTCAAGCTTAAGTTTCCAATTTGTATTTTAGGTCCAAACTCAATGGAAGGAAGGTAACGATGCTTGCGATCCTTCACAAAACTGACTATTTCTGAATCAATAGAAGATTGACCAACCATCTTTGGAAGGAAATATATAAACTTATAAAAGCTTGGATCGACTCTTGTACCAAGTAACATATCTAAGTTTACACCTGTAAAGAGATAAAACTTAGTCTTTTTTTTAGAAGAAGATAACAAGAATTCAGCTCCAGAATTAAACGTGAGATAATGATCAGTGTGTCTTACATTTCTGTTATTTAACCTTGCCTCTTGTGCAGGAATATCGTTATCTAGACCCAAATGAACTGCAATATCAGAAATAGTTCCTTCATGACTAGTTGTATGATATTTAAGGCTATAACCTAAGCCACCATACAAAAATATCCTTGATTTTACGGGGAATTTATACTGAACAGAAGTATTGGCCTCTAAGATGAACCTACCACTCCTAATATTTTGACCTGTGAGCAAGTCTTTTTTTTGCTCTGCAAATACAAACCCACCTTGAAAAGGATGGTATACTATTGAAGATTGCTGCGCTACAATTTTGGAACAAAAAAGTAAACTCCATACAATAAATAGAAGGTATTTCATAGCTTTAATAGTTTTGTTTGAAGTTACGTCTTATTTTATCCAAAATCAATAGAATACCTCTAAAAAATTAATGGCTAAGCATCATAAATAAATGCCTAGCCATTGACTTTTTGATTAATTTAGCATCATATCCTAATTGCCTAACTCTACATCAAAGGCCCATAAATAGTCATTAATTGCCTCTGCTATACTTACACTTGATTGATTCAAGTGGCCTGAAGAAATTAATAATTTTTGCTGGTAAGTTGTCCCTTCCGGAGCATAAGGATTAGACCCTGTGCAATCAGAGCAATCTTCACCTTCCACAGCATCCAGATGATAGCTAAGGTAAGCAGTTGTGGTATTTTCATCATGATTTACTCCCATACTGCGTTTAAGCGACAAGGATCTTGCTTGCTTGTGGAAGCTTACTAGTGCATCCTTATCTACAGGTCTTACTACTTCACTACCACTATACAAGCTAGTGATTGTAGTTTCTGGAACGAGTTCATCAACTAAATTAATAGGTGCATTAGACTTGATCATTCTTAGTGTTCCTTCTTTATCGATAAACCAACCAGAAGTAGAGTTTGCTTGGTGGTCAATTTTTAATGAAGCGAAAAGAATATCGGTTGTTACCGCATTCAAATATCTAGTCACATCATTCAGTTGTGGCGTTTCTGCATTTGGAGAAGCCTCTTTCTCACAGCTTGAAAGCAAGCCAATGCAAAGTAAAATTGCGATAAAAGGTATAATTTTTTTCATGTGTTTCTAATTATTAAAAATCTCTGCAAATGAATATTCTAAAAATAACCATTTTCCTAAAATGATTCCTCAAAGACTACTCATTTAAAAACACATTTGCTTATAATTATACATTTCTACAGAATAAATACACTCCTTTTACTTTTTAATCATCACAATATCTTGAAAATCTTTACTTTTTGACTTTGCTCTCCCGCACCAATGGCCGAAAAAAATGGTCGCTATATTCAGGCCATGCTCTTTTATGATTTTACGTAAGTAGGTTTCTTGAAAGGCGACATTGGCGCCGACTACTTTTTTGTCCATTAAGCGGTAATGACCAAAATCATGTGGAAAGTCAAAGCCTTTATTGCTGGCTAAAAGTTGTTCTGATTCTTCATTAATGATAAAGAAGGTAGCATAACATACTCCACCATGTTTCAGAACTCGCGCTAGCTCCTTAATGTAGTTCTCAACCTCATCTGGTGGCATATGCGTAAAGACTGAATTGGATACCGCAAAATCATACTGGTCATCCTCATAGGGGAAAGTAAAACTAGCTGCTTCCATCCCGTCAGAACGATAGAGATCATTCTTTAAAGGGATATAATCGAAATGAAATTGAGGATATTTTTTAGCGATGTTTTTCTGACACCAATCAACGCCCATTTTTACCACATCAAAGCCTTGATAATGGCCTTTTTCACCTAGGACTTGGGTCAAAGGCACTGCAAAACGACCAATACCACTTCCAATATCCAATACGCTAGATTGCTCATTCAAATAGTCAGGATTCAAGGCTTGAACAATTTGGATAATTTTTTGGCCTTGAGCCACAAAATCACCTCCACCTGTATAAATCAATCCCTTTGGTGGCACTGGATAAGGATACTTTGTAAATAATTGATGGTATATATCGGTAGGCAAGAAATAAAGGCGACGCAACCAAAATCGAAGTTGAGGAGGTAAAAAGTAATAGATTTTCCGAGCGATACCCATTTTTTTAAAGACGAAAGTAAGCAGCCCGAATTGAAAGTTGGAAAATTTATTCAAGATTTCTCAAAAACACTTTTATTTTTATTTAAAATCAACTTTATGCGACTCATACTACATCCTGTTGAATTACATCTCAAACATACCTTTTCTATCTCGCGAGAGTCTCGTGATATGCAGCCTAGCCTGATCATAGAGCTAAAAGATGGTAAGCATAGTGGCTTTGGAGAAGCCACCTCTAATACCTATTATAAAGTTACGGTACCTGGCATGTGTAGTCGTTTGGAAGAACTTCGATCCAAGATCGAAGCCTATCCACTTTTTTCTGCTGAAGATTTTTGGACCTACATGCATCCAGAACTAGCAGATCATCCATTCTTACAATGTGCTTTAGATATGGCAGCACATGATCTAGCAGCTCAAAAAGCGGGAAAGCCCCTTTATCAACACTGGGGTTTACAACTTCAAAACCTACCCATGAGCAATTTTACTATTGGTATCGCTAGTGTAGACGAAATGGTAGAGAAGATGAAAGAACAGCCTTGGCCCATTTACAAGATCAAACTAGGAACTAGTGATGATTTAGCCATTGTGCGCGCGCTACGCAAGCATACCGATTCCCTTTTCCGAGTAGATGCCAATTGCGCTTGGACGGCAGAACAAACCATAGCCTATGCACCAGAATTAAAAAAGCTTGGTGTCGAATTTATCGAGCAACCGCTGCCTGCAGAGCAATGGGAAGCGATGGAGGAAGTTTACCGGAAGAGTGTTTTACCGATAGTAGCAGATGAAAGCTGTAGAATTGAATCGGATGTTAAAAATTGCCATCATCGCTTTCATGTTGTCAATATCAAATTGACCAAATGTGCTGGTCTTAGCCCTGCTCGCAGGATGATTGCTGAAGCAAAAAGTCTTGGTATACAAACAATGGTTGGCTGCATGACGGAGTCTTCCGTTGGTATTTCGGCAATTGGACATTTATTGCCTTTACTGGATTATGTCGATATGGATGGAGCTCTTTTGTTATCGAATGATCCTGCCGAAGGCGTTCAACTAAAGGATGGGCATGCCATTTTTCCTCATCGCAATGGTACAGGGGCGCAACTAAAGTTATAAAGCATGAGTGTAGTCTTCAGTGGTACTTCTTACTTGGGTATAGCCCAAAATAAGGATTTTCAGCAGCTCATTATCGAAGGTCTACATCGATATGGCAATAACTATGGAGGCTCTCGCTTATCCAATATGGTTACTCCTCTTTTTGCGGAAGCAGAAGAAGCTTTGGCGAAGTTCACAGGTGCGGAGGCGGCGCTTAGCGTTTCTTCTGGCTCTTTGGCGGGGCAATTAGTAGTACGTTTTTTGGAAAAGGAAGGTTTGCCTATGTACTATGCACCAGGTACGCACCCTGCCCTTTGGCAGCAAAATATGCCTAGTTCCTCTGATTATGATCAGTGGTGTGAGCAAATGCTGAACACTATTCACCAGTCTCGACAAGCGGTACAAATTTTCGCTAATTCTATTGATCCGCTTTACGCAAAATCATTTGATTTTGAGTGGTTAAAACAAATAGACCAAGATATTCCAGTCACGCTAGTGGTAGATGACTCGCACGGTATTGGTGTTATAGGGGAAGATGGGGAAGGTATTTGGGAAAGTTTACCCCAATTACCAAATATTAATAAAATCGTTGTAGCATCACTCGGCAAAGCCCTTGGCTTGCCTGCTGGAGTCATTTTGGCTGATCAATCTACTATTGATCAGCTTTGGAATAGTCCTTTCTTTGGCGGGGCCTCACCATGTTTGCCGGCTTATCTACATGCTTTTTTAAATGCATCTATTATTTATAAAAAAGCCTTTAGCCAGCTTTCGCTAAATATCAATCACTTTGTAGCAAAGGGGGGTGCTCTCGATCATTTTCAATATGTCGATCACTTTCCAGTATTTTATACTGCTGAAAATGCGTTAGCAACTCATTTGGCGAAAGCTGGTATATATATTTCCAGTTTTCCATATCCTAGTCCTCATGATCCAAGCATCACTAGAGTCGTATTAAATAGTAGTCATACTGCAGAAAATATCCAACAATTGATTAACTTAATAGGAGAATATTTTAATCCTTAAAATATGAAACCATTTATCGTACTCGCGCTATTGATTAATATTGCGATCTTTTCTTTTGGCCAAGAAAACTTAATACCACAACTCATTAAAGAAAATAGTAAAACACTTAGTGCTTGGGCACAAAATCCAGACCAATACGAAATTCAAGTCATTTACACCCAAATCGATCGCGACGAAAATAACCATCCTAGTTTTAAAAGTCATTATTGGAAAGTAAATCCTAATCGTTACTTTTATCCTGCTAGTACAGTAAAAATGCCTGCGGCGATCATGGCTCTCGAAAAACTGAATCAGCTAGGTATTCGCGATTTAGACCTGCATACACCTATGCGCAACTTTGCGGCTACGCCGCCTCAATCAGCTGTACATATTGATACTTCCGCACAGTCTGGCTTAGCTTCTATTGGCCATTATATCCGCAAGATTTTCTTAGTCAGCGATAATGATGCGCATAATCGATTGTATGAATTTTTAGGGCAGCGATATTTCAATGAAAGCTTACATAACAAAGGTTATGATTATGCTAGATTAATTCATCGTCTGTCGGTAGGAGGGTTTGATAAAGAAGGAAACCGTTATACTAATCCAGTACAATTTTATGATGCGGCAACTGGCGCTATCATCTATCACCAAGGAGAAGTATATAGCAAGTTTTATCCAGAACTTGGTCTTGAGGATGAAGTACGAGGCAAAGGGTATTGGGATGATGAGCAAAAAAAGGTAATCCATGAAGCCTTTGATTTTAGATATAAAAACGCCATTAGTTTAGAAAATTTAAATGATATTCTAAGAGCCGTTCTTTTCCCTGAAGCTACACCTAAAGAGCAACAATTTGACCTATCGGAAGAGGATTATCAATGGCTTTATAAAGCGATGTACCAATATCCTAAAGAAAGTGAATATCCAAAATACAAATACGGCGATAACTACGTAAAATTTTGGATGTATGGCAAAGGAGAGCAGAATATACCAGATCATATTCGTATTTTCAACAAAGTAGGGTGGGCTTATGGCTTCCTAACTGACGTGGCCTATATCGTTGATTTTGAAACAGGGACTGAGTTTATGCTATCCGGGCTTATTCATGTCAATAAGAATCAAATTTTCAATGATGGTCAATATGAATACGAGAATATAGGGCTCCCTTTTTTTGCGGAATTAGGGAAACTTATTTATGAATATGATAAAGCTCGAAAGCGCAAAAATTCAGCGGATTTGAGTAAATTCTGGATAAAGTAAATTATAAATAGTATGAAAGAACTTTACATTTTTTTAGTTGCGCTCTCCCTTTCGGGAATCACATTTGCGCAAGCACATTTGCATGACAATGCGAACAAACAGGCTGTCATCACTTCAGTAGATGATCAATTTGCAGAACTTCGCGATTTAAGTGATCGTATTTGGTCATATGGAGAGGTGGCTTTTAGGGAGACCAAATCATCCAAAGACTTAGTAGCTTATGCAAAAGCTAATGGTTTTACCGTTACAGAAGGAGTTGGGGAAATTCCTACTGCATTTGTTGCAGAGTATGGTTCTGGTAAGCCAATTATTGGCATCATGGGTGAATTTGATGCTTTGCCAGGCCTTTCGCAAAAAGCAGTACCGATGAAAGCCCCTATTCATATGGGTGGCGCTGGACATGGTTGTGGCCACAACTTATTTGGTGTTGCCTCTCTTGGTGCAGCGACGGCCATCAAAAATCTTATTGAAGAAGGAAAGCTAAAGGGAACGGTGCGTTTTTATGGCACCCCCGCAGAAGAAAAATTCTTTGGTAAGTTGTGGATGATCAGAGCAGGAGTATTCGATGATGTTGATGTGATGATGGATTGGCATCCAAGTGCTGAAATCAAAGCTGATGTACAGAGTAGTCTGGCCCTAGTCGATTTTAAGGTAGAATTTTATGGACAAGCGGCACATGCCTCTGGTGACCCATGGAATGGGCGTTCTGCCTCTGATGCACTAGAATTGTATACCAATGGTATCAACTTTTATAGAGAGCATGTCAAACCTACCGTTCGTATCCATTATCATATTCAAGATGCAGGAAAAGTGGTGAATGTAGTACCGGATTATTCTCGTATCTGGACGCGTGTTCGGGATACCAAAAGGGAAGGTATGGAAAAAGTGTGGAAGCGAATAGAAGAGATTGCAAAAGGTGCTGCAATCATGGCAGATGTAGATTATAAAATCTCTTTGATTTCTGGTATTCACGAGGTATTAGTCAACCGAACAGGTGGTGCCAAGGTACAGCAGAACTTAGAGTTTTTAGGGTCAATCGAATATACAGAAGATGAGCAGAATTTTGCGAAACAAATCCAAAAAGCAACGAATAAACCAGAAGTAGGCCTAGTATCAGTTATTAATCCTTTAGAAGCAACACAGGAACATCCAATGGGTGGTTCCACCGATGTTGGAGACGTTAGTTTTGTTGTACCTGTTATCCGGTTAGGGGCAACAACGGCTCCAAAGGGTACACCTTGGCATTCCTGGGCAGTAGTGGCCTGTAGTGGTATGTCTATTGGTCATAAAGGTATGGCTTATGCAGCCAAAGCACTGTCTATGACTATGGTGGACTTGTATGAAGATGCGGCTTTACGAGAAGCAGTAAAAGCAGAATTCAAAGAACGTAAAGGCGATTATCAGTACAAGGGGATGATTCCTCCAGGACCACCACCTTTGGATTATGAAGAGTAGTTTTGTGAGGGAGAAAGAGTGAGCTTTTAATAAATTGAATTATGGAAGAAATAGGCATTTACATACTCGCAGCTATTATGCTATTTGCGGCTTATGCGCATATCCAGTGGCCGAAATTTTATAAACCGATGGTACCCAAGCCCATTCCATTATTATGGGCCAATATTTTTTCGGTGATCACTGAAGCGGGGATTGCAATTTTATTACTACTCCCTGCTTATCGCAAAATCGGTGGATTGGCATTTATGGTTTTGATGATTATGTTTTTGCCTATTCATATTTGGGATTTATTTCGAGAACGACCAGTCACCCGTTCAAAAACAGGAGCAGTTATCCGATTGCTGATTCAGTTTTTATTGATTTATATTGGTTGGCGGATTTGGAAAAACTAAAATTATGGGACTAGATAGTGTAGAGCTTATTTGTAGGTTTGAGCAGGAATTTGGTATTTCAATTCCAGATGAAGATGCAGAGCGCGTTTATCGTGTTGGAGAAGTGTATGAACTTATTGTT
Organism: Saprospiraceae bacterium; assembly: GCA_022448955.1. GTDB lineage: Bacteria > Bacteroidota > Bacteroidia > Chitinophagales > Saprospiraceae > JALEHC01. Next base: position 22,350 of record JAKVCU010000078.1, on the reverse strand, counting down.
TCCATCCTTCAACCGAAGATCTGGAAAAACTATATCACGAGTGGAAAATGTGTTTCCCAGAACCTGTTTTACCAATTACGACAAATATTAGAGGAAGAACAAATATTTCCCTCCTACAAGTTTACACCCTATACCTTTATCGATGAAATCATAGCAGGTTATGAGAAAAAATCGCATTGGAAGATCATCCAAAATAGATTGGGAATAGAACTTCCTTACTACGCACGAAGATCAAACTACTATAAAACCTATACGGTACAAGACCTCGTGCTTCATTTACAATCAGAGCTCAAAAAACGATTCCAATTTATCTTTTTAACCGAGAAAGAACGGTATCGGACTTATAAAGAAATAATCGTCGATCAACTGGGTCTTGAAATGCATGAAATAAACTATCATGCAAGTTTTGTAGAGGACTTAGGTGTGGATTAACAAATCACCTATTTCTTGATTGACAATTTCATGTCCACCATCCAAGAGATATATTTCGACATTGGAAAGAACAGAAAGTTGATCAATGATTTTGCCGAAAGGCACTACCTGATCATTTTTGCCCCAATACAAAGCAATTGGTTTGGCGAAAGCCGACAAGTCCTTTTTCACAGTAGAAAGTTGCAGAGAGAAATGCTTCAACGCTATCCAAGTTTGAAAAAGGCGATAGCGATTTTCAGTGCTACCTAATTGTCTTTCCAAATAACGAATCGTCCAACGATCTAAAAGATTTGCCCTATGCAATGATCGTGCTAGTTGAAGGATACTTTTAGGAGGATCTACTAGTTTTGCTAAGCGTTTTTTGGCATTGGTAGGCATACTATTGACGAGCCATGCAAAGGAAGTATTCAGTCCGTCAGGAGCAATGAGGTGAAGCTTTTGAATTTGCTTAGCCATTTGCGGAAGCAATTTAAGAGCAATCCGCCCACCAAGACTAAATCCTATTAGCTCAAATTGGCTATGCTGTTCATTTTTCAGCACTTCAGTAATAAAATACTGTATATCCTCAGGCTTGTAGAGATCTGTCCATTGGGTCTGTCCATGAAAAGGCAAATCCAATGCTATCATAGTGTACTGCTTAGCTACTTCTGGCCCTAACTTTTCAAAAAGCAAGGCATTGCGAGCAAAGCCATGCAAAGCGACTAGCAAAGTTTCGCCACTCCCCCATCGGTAGTAATTCCATTCTCCTTGCGGCACTTTCATTTGCAGTTGCTTCATGTATAGGTCTTTGCTAGGACAGTTTGGTAAATTAATGATATCTTCCCATCAAACTCGTGATGGTTTTGGTCGTTTGGAATGATAGGGTGATTAAGTCCTCAATTTCTAAAACCAACTTGAATTATGCAAAAGACATTCATTTTAGTTCTCCGTTTATTTTTAATAAGTAGTCTATTTTTTACTTCTTGCAAAGTGCAAGACTACACATCTAATGCTCGCCCCATTTCCCATAATACATGGGATAGCCTACTTCAAAAGTATGTTTCTGTAGAAGGAAACGTCAATTATAAGGGCTTTATCGCGGATAGTACAAAATTCCACAGATACTTAGCTTTGCTAAGCGCAAATCATCCAAACGAAAATTTTTGGACGCAAGAAGAGCGCTTAGCCTACTGGATTAATGCATACAATGCTTTTACCGTAAAATTAATTATAGATCATTACCCTGTTGTTAGTATAAAAGATATCAAGGCTGGAATTCCTTTTATAAATTCGGTATGGGACATTAAGTTTATCCACATTGAACAGGCAACTTATGACTTAAATAATATTGAACATGGTATTATTCGTCAGAAGTTTAATGAGCCACGCATTCATTTTGCTGTAAACTGTGCCTCGAAGTCTTGTCCAAAGTTGGCCAATTACGCCTTTACTGCAGATCAATTAGATGAGCAGTTAGACGAAGCAGCTAAGTCTTTTATAAATGGTTCGGATAAAAATCAAATTGGTGAAAATGAAGCCAAATTATCCAAAATATTTCTATGGTATGGAGGTGATTTCAAGAAAAATAGCTCTCTAGTTGAATTCATTAATAAGTATAGTGATGTAAAAATCAGTGTCCATGCAGACATTGATTATTTAGACTATGATTGGCGTTTAAACGAAGGATCCCAGTAGATAGGGAGGCAATGAGCGTATCTTACTTTTGAGGATGCACCGCCTTCCCAGCTAATTTCAAATTAATTATTTTCTAACTCCCAAATTACGTTGAGAAGACTATCTTTCTCAACAATGAGTTGATCTACTTTTTGTTGCAATCTCATGATCTCCTTTAAGTTAGCTTGTGTAGAGCTTTGGTCTACTTTTCCACCTTGAGCGGCTAGGAAGTTATAGCCATCGGCATAATATCTTGTTGCTTTACGAAAATCTTTTGCCTTTTCAGCCTGTTTGGCTAGTTCACCATTAACTTTGAGCACGAGAGAGGCATCTTTTGCTTTCTTAGCATAACTTAATGCAGTATTGAACCAAGTTTGCGCTTGACGCAACCATTTTTTAGCACTTTTGCGATCTTTCTTTGCTTTTCCCTCTGAAGCTTTCGCCACGACAAAAGCTGTTTGAGAAGCTGCACCACTTTGTCCCATTTGTATAGCCAACTTGTTGGCCGTATTTCCATTACTAATAGCTTCATCCCAATTTTGAGCTTCCAAATAGGCATGAGCCAGTTTGTAACCCAATACCAGTCGATCACGATCATTATCGGCTAGTTCCAATTCATATTCCATTTGTTTAACCGATTGAGCCACTAAAAAACAAGGAATTGCTAATAAAAGGACAAATAATTTTAGGCGCATTTTAATCATTTAAATAATGGTTAAAGTTTTAATTAAGAAAGCAGAAATTACTAATATTCAGCTAAATTGAGCGTTGTTTTTAGTAAACGATTGCATATTTCTTTTAATTGTCAATTGATTACAATAAATATATTTGTTCCTAATACCATCCAAAACAATAATTGAATCTATGAAAAAGATTTTGACCTTAGCTTTTATTTTCTGTACGTTTGCTACTATTTCATTTGCTCAAGACACGAAGCCAAGTAAAAAGGCTATTTCTCCTTCAGAGCGTGCACAAGCATCTATTGAAAGGCTAGATAAGACCCTAACATCTGCTGATCCAGCCTTGAAATTGACTGATGAGCAACGCAAAGAATTGAATCAATATTACCTCTCCAAGTATGCGCCTAAGATTAATGTTGTAAAAGGTAAAGAGGAGGAAGGAGCGCCAGCGGCGGGGGAATTACCCAAAGCAGATCAAAAAAAGGTGAAGAAACAAACCTTACTAAATATTCTCAGTAAGCCACAGCTTTCGGCAATGGCAGAAGCCAAGAAAATAGCTCGTGAAGAAAGAGCTAAAGAGAAAGCTGCAGCAGCAGAGAGTAAAAATTAAGGATAGAAGTTGTTCATAAAAAATGCAGTGACTTGCTCACTGCATTTTTTGTTTATAGCCGTATCTTTTTCAGGCGGGCCATATCCCGCTTATTATCTTTTTCCTTAATAGATTGCCGTTTGTCATAAGACTTTTTCCCTTGTACCAGTACGACTTCTAGCTTTGCTAAGCCGCGTTCTGACAGGTACATTTTGTAAGGTACCACGGTAAAGCCTTTCTCCTTCATTTTTTTCTCTAGCTTTCTTAGTTCTGTTCTTTTGAGTAGTAGCTTTCTAGTACGTCGGGGTTCATGATTAGCGTAGGTACCATTTTCGTATTCTGCAATAAATAAGTTTTTCACAAAGAGTTCTCCTTTTTTGAAGAAGCAATAAGCATCTCTCAAATTGACATTCCCTGCGCGAATAGATTTAATCTCTGTCCCTTGCAAAACAATGCCTGCTTCAAAATGAGCTGTGAAAAAATACTCATGTGCTGCACGCCTATTTAGTATTTCTATGTTCTTATTTTTCTTTTGTTCTTTCTTTGCCATACTACACAATTTCTCTTTCTTTAGTAAGGTATGAATTAGGAGTAAAATAGCATTATACATGTTATCCTTCTCTTCAAACTCTTCGTGGCTATAGTACAATAATTCACTATAAAAAGTTCTATCATTAACGAAGTCTTACAGCTGTCCCGTATGCTAAGATTTCTGAGCAGCCTTGCATCACCATGGCTGTTGTAAACCGCACATTGATGACGGCATCCGCACCAAGGCGTTCCGCATCCCAAATCATACGATCAATAGCTTGCTCTCTGGCATCCGCCATTAAGCGAGTATATTCAGAGATTTCACCCCCTATAATATTTTTCAAACCTGCAAACAAGTCTCTTCCAATATTTCTTGCTCTAACAGTGCTGCCCCGAGCAATATCTAAAACTTCTACGATTTCTTGTCCAGGAATATTATTTGTTGTTGAAATGAGCATAAAATAAGATTTAAGTAGATGGATGAAATAGTGTACTCTATTTAGCCAATAAAAAAGGATGCAACTGATGAAAGAACACCCTTTTTTATGGAAGCTGTTTAAAGATCAATGAACCAATTATTCTTTGATCATTTTCTCTCCTTTAATTGATTTGATCAATTGATTGCTCTGCTTTCCAGCCTTTCCTTCATTACCTTTCAACTTACGATCTAAGAAGTCCGTCATTTTCTTATACAGATGTAATCTTGTTGGACCACCATAGATACCGTGATTGCGATTTGGATAGAAGTAAGTTTCAAATTGCTTATTAGCTTGTACTAGAGCATTGGCCATTTCTGCCGTATTTTGAAAATGCACATTATCATCTCCCATACCATGTACTAATAAATAATCACCTTCTAATTGGCGGGCAAAATATACGGGGGAATTATTTCTATAACCACTACCATTTTCTTTTTCAGTACGCATATATCGCTCTGTATAAATCGTATCATACCATTTCCAATTGGTTACTGGCGCAACTGCAATAGCAGCGGAAAAGATATCATTTCCCTTTAATAAACATAAAGAAGACATATATCCGCCATAACTCCATCCAAAGATACCTATGCGATTAGGATCTGTATATTTTAAACGTGCTAGATAATTGGCTGCATCAATTTGATCTTCTGTCTCATACTTTCCTAGTTGCATATAAGTCATTTTCTTAAACTCCTCACCTCTGGCACCTGTGCCCCGATTATCTACGCAGGCTATCATATATCCCTGCTGTGCTAACATCTGGAACCACCAGTAGTTTTGGCCCTTCCAGCTATTAGTTACCTGCTGACTACCAGGGCCACCATATAAGTACATAAATACAGGATACTTTTTATTCTCGTCAAAGTTCTTTGGCTTAATAAAATAGCCATTAAGATCAGTGCCTTCTCTATTAGTAAAGCTGAAAAACTCTACTTCTTGAGTACCATAATTATCTTGTACTTGACTCAAACGTGCATTGTTTTCAATTACACGTACCTCTTGATTATCTCTGTTATATACCGTGTAAGTTGTAGGGGTGTTAATCGTAGAATGAGACAAAACATAATAATCGAAAGTACTACTGAATTGAGCACTATTCCAACCATCTTGGTCAGTAATGGTAGTAGCATTTTTGCCATTCAAATCCACGGTATAGATTTCTCTATCCATTGGAGAATTTTTAGCCGCTTGGTAGTACACTAAACCGTTTTTCTCATCTACACCGTAGAATGATGTTACATCCCACTTTCCTTTTGTCAAATTACCTAAACGTTGGCCATTCATATCGTACTTATAGATATGGTGCCATCCATCCATTTCACTTGTCCAAAGGAAATGCTTTCCATCTTGAAGGAAGGTTAAATTATCATCGATATCGATATAATACTTATTCACTTCACGAATTAGTTCTTTAGCTTTTCCATTATTAGCATTTACTAATAAAAGTCTTAGATCATTTTGATGACGATTCAAGCGTGTTACACACAATTGGTTAGGATCAGTTGTCCACTTAATTCTGGGTATATAATACTCCTCTTCTGTAGTTACTGCTGCATCAATTGTATTATTGGACTTGATATCATATATATGAATCGTAACTATCGCATTTTTCTCCCCTACTTTTGGATATTTAAAAGTGACATATTCTGGATATAAGTCATCCCTATAATTGGTCATTGTGAATTCTTTCACTTCACTTTCGTCAAATTTAAAGAAAGCGATTTTTTCACCATCAGGTGACCATTCAAAAGCAATGTGGAAAGAAAACTCTTCTTCATATACCCAATCTGGAGCGCCATTGATAATTTTATTATACTCACCATCCTTGGTAATCTGAGTTGTTTCTCCAGATGTTAGGTCTTTGCAATACATATTATTATTGTATACAAAAGCGACCTTATCAGCCTGTGGATTCAAAGTAGCATACTGGTGTTTACCTTCCGTAAATACAGGTTCAAGTACCTTTGATGCTCTATCGTAAATAAAATAGTTAGAACGAGAAGAATAACGATAGATTTGTTCACGATCTGAAGAAACGACAATTTTACTCTCATCTGCACTAAAACTGTAAGAATTGATACGTCCTCCAAAGCCCTCTGCTTTTACTTCTTTTGCATCAAATAGCGTTGCTATTTTTTCTCCTGTAGTTAAGTCATATTGTTCAATTTTCCCTTGAATTAAGCGAGTATAATGCTTGCCATCTTGCAAAAAATTAAAACCAGGTACAGATTTAGGAAAAAACTTATAATCCTGCCAAATCTCCTCTAATGTTATGTTTTTCTGAGCATCTGCATTAAATGAAAATGCGATAAAAAATACGAAGCAAATAAAAGTGAATGATTTCATATTTGATTAATTAAGATTTATTTTGTCAAAGCATCTAGTTGCTCTTGGATACGATGCGCTTTCTCCCGTTTTTGCACAACTACAGGAGCAATAGCCCTTTCTTTACAATCCATTACAGCACAGCGTTCGCAAGTTTTGTTCACTTCTCTTAACTGGATAGCACTATCTTCAAAAAAAGCAATTTTTTCCCTTATTTCCTCTGTTACTAACAATCCAATCGTGACACTAACATTACGATTAGGACTAGGATAGGAAGGTCTGGCAATTGTCAGACATAGATATTCATCCTCTGTTCCTATATATCTGGATCGCTGTGCTCTCACTATGGTATCTACGAATTTTCCTTCTTCTTGCATAGACTGCAAATCTTGAAGTAGAGATAAGGACACCCATCTTCTGCAATAATGCTCTAATAATCCATTGCCATGGGGGTGATGCCTTTGATTCAGATGTAGCTCTTTATCAATCTCAAATTTATCTCTATCTGGATCATGGATAAACCGCATAAAGAATAACTTTTTCATCCCGAAGAAATGGGGCAGCACATTAGTTAATCGATGATAAAACATCTCAGGCGTAGAATTGTACTTGCGCATAATGCTCAAAAGTGCATCACCGTCCCATTTTCCTTTTTGAAAAAATTGTTTTATGTCTTCTAAAAATACATTTAATGTAATATGCAAAGCTACGGAGAAATACGTCGCTTTAGAATGGTTGAGTACTTCTTCAAATACACTAGACTTCAATAAAGAAGATGTATTAGCACGTTCTTTTAGCTCTAAAACATGAAATGCTAATTCTTTCCCAAATTGAAATGCTCTTTGCACATCATTAAGGTTTTTATTCAATAGAAGTGATTTTTTCTTAGGGACAAATACCGCTCGCAGGGTTTGCAATTCAGGGTAGTCCTCCAGTCCATTATCTACAACGGTATATCCAAATCGATCTTCAAGTAAATTTTGCAATAAAGCAGCGTCTAAAGGGCGCTTACTAGGCAAATCGTATAATTTACAAAAGCGATTAACTGCTTCTTCAATATCTTCAAAGTAATTGTTGTGTAATTCTAGATAGGAACGNAGAGCACCAAAATAAAAATTTTCCTCTTTGAGTGCATAATTACGTGACAGCTCCAGCAAAGTAGAAATAAATGCTCCTACTCTAGCGGGTGCATTTGCTATAATTTCAACTACCTTTGCCAATTCTATCCCAAATAGGTCAAGTGGAAGTTCATTCAAAAAATTTGACTGTAACAAACTTCCTACAGGAGCCAAATTGCTATCGAGCTCCATTGACAATAACTCTTTCTCCTCTACAGCTAAGGCTTTCGCCAAATCTGCAATCTTTTGTGGCTTAGGAAATTTTTTTCCTTTCTCAATCTCATTCAAATAAGAAACAGATAAACCTGATTGGTTGGATAGATTAGAAAATGATAATCCTCGTTCTTGACGTAGTTGTTTGACTTTAAGTCCAAAAATGATTCGCTCGTTCTGATTTCTTGCCTTCATACATGGCCTAAAATACTACTTTAAAGCGAATTTTCGCAGCTAAAATTGACAATTTCTATAAATCATCTATTCATTTAGCGAAAAAGTATCATTTTGTCTTTTAATATCTTTCTCGAATAATTTAGCATATACTAATAATTCTTATTTCGGTGCTTTTCAATTTATATTCCGTTTAAAGAGCGAATTCCCAAACAAATCCTAAGTAAATTAAAGATCCTTATCATTCCTATTATTCCTTCAAGCTAGTTGAGCGAAAATACTACTTGAGCAAGTCATGTGGCAAAGTTGTTCACTTCATGACTACTTTTTACCTTAGCTCCAAATAAAACTGAATTTATGGATTATTTTAAAGAATCGCTCAATTTACATAAACGCTTAAAAGGAAAGATTAGGATGGTTCCGAAGATGGACGTTCGCTCCAAAGAGGATCTATCCTTAGTGTATTCGCCTGGAGTAGCAGAGCCTTGTCGTGCCATCGCTGAAGATCCGGAGAGTGTTTGGGATTATACTATAAAAGGAAACACGGTTGCTATCGTTAGCGATGGTTCTGCTGTACTTGGCCTTGGTAATATTGGCGCGAAAGCAGCCATCCCCGTCATGGAAGGAAAAGCAATGCTTTTTAAAAGGTTTGCTAATATTGATGCCTTTCCTATATGTTTGGATACGCAAGATACAGATAAGATTGTCGAATCGGTAAAACTAATTGCCCCTGTATTTGGAGGAATCAACTTAGAGGATATTTCCGCTCCAAGAAGTTTTGAAATTGAAACTAGATTACAGGATATCGGCATCCCTGTATTTCATGATGACCAACACGGTACTGCTATCGTAACAATGGCTGGCCTAATCAATGCGGCCAAATGTGTTGGAAAAAGTATTTTCGATTTAAAGGTCGTGATTAATGGAGCAGGTGCAGCAGGTATTGCGATTGCTCGTATGCTCCGCTGCGTAGAACATGAAAATAATAAGGCTTGTGTAGCAGTAAAAGAGGTGATCATGTGTGATAGTAAAGGGATTATACATAAAGGGAGAACAGACCTCAACTCTGCTAAGCAGGAAATCCTAAATTATACAAATCCATATCATAAAACGGGAAATCTAAAAGATGCAATAGTAGATGCTGACGTATTTATTGGTGTAAGTAAAGGGAACCTACTAACATCAGCAGATATTAGAACAATGGCTAAAAAGTCTATCATATTTGCATTAGCAAATCCTCATCCCGAAATCATGCCTGATGAAGCCTACAAAGGTGGAGCTGCCATTGTTGGTACTGGAAGAAGTGATTTACCCAATCAGATCAATAATGTACTTGGATTCCCTGGTATTTTTAGAGGTGCACTCGATGCAAGAGCTAAAAGAATTACACCTTCCATGAAGTTAGCTGCAGCTTTTGCCATAGCAGACTTTGTAAATAATCCAGATCCAAAAATGATCATACCTCCAACTTTGAATGAACAAGTCGCTTGGAGCGTAGCTAGAGCCGTGAAAGATGCAGCTATGAAGGCGGAATAAAAAAGAGCCCGCTTGAACAAAGCAAGCGGGCCTACTTTCGAATAATCTGCGTTGGAAGCATCCGCCTAATCATTAATCATCTCTAGTGATCATACTTATACAACTGCATGATTACATTTAGATCAATCAATAAATTGCGCACCTTCCATCTACTATTTGAGTACTTGGGAAAACAGATGAATAGGCTAGCGTTTACTGGCTATAGCAATGAAGCAGTGAGCCTGAAAAATTGGTGTAATAAATTCTTTTAGTCCCTTCTAAAATCGTGCGTAACTTATCTATCTTCAGTTACTTACTATTTTTTAGCTAACGCCGTGCCTGCCAGCTGGCAGGAATTTATTGTACAAGCAATTTTGTCTAGCCGCTTAGATACAATTCTTAAAGTTAGTTTGAAGTTTACTTGCGGGAATATTTAGCTATACCATTCGTTGATTAGCTAAAATTTGAACCTTAAAAAATTAGTAGGAATTGCTATGAAGTAGTAAGTCTAGAAAATTGCCACAACAAAGCTTTAGCCAAAGGCTGACAGCTTTGAATCCATCAAAAAATCGTGCATTACTTTCCTATCGTCAGTAACTTACTATTTTTAGTCTGACCGCTTTATGGTACGTGCAATTTTGTCTAGGCGATTTAATACACTGTAATTTAGATTAAAATGTATGAAATGTCTGGGTCATAATAATATTTTAAATATACAAACTTTTATCAATATAACAAAATGCCGTCTTTATTTAGCGTATATTTTAAATCTTACTCAAAGGGAGAATCAACAATTTGAGCCTAGCTACCGGCAAAAACAGTGTTTTGGCTAAGGATTTTTGATGGAGCTTAGCGAGCTAAGTGGTTGCTCAATCGGACGCTATAGTTCTTAAAGCTTTCGTTTACTGCCAGTAGAGATTTTAAACATACTCTTGTTCTATAAATGGAATTCTATAAAAATGCCCAAAAAAAGAGGGCCAAAATACATAAGTATCTCAGCCCCTTCACATGAAACAAATTTACGCGTTATAATCCTTGGGAAAATCTAAAATGTAGTTGATTATAACATTATTCTTTTTTAAACTATGGGCAATCCGCTAAGCTCCAATAAAATTATTTCAGCGGATTTGTTACCCATTTTATTATCTGTATTTCTATTCCACTATAATCATCTTTTTCGTATCACTTTGTCCAAGCTCTGTATCGATTCGATAGTAGAGATTTCCTGTATTTTGAATATCCTGTCTATCAAATTGAATCTCATTATATCCAGTATTTCCTCGGTCTTTCAGTTGTTTAAGCACTTTCCCTGAAGAATCAAAGATAGTAACGGTATATCCACAAGACTGAGGTAGCATAAACCCGATTGCAGTGACATCTCTAAATGGATTTGGCTTATTCTGATACAGAATAAATTCACCAAGCTTTGGCTCACTTTCCGTGAAGTTTAAGTCCAAATGGAATAATGTTCCATTTTGATGATAAGCTTCTGCGGAAGTTATGGCAGAATCCATAAATAAATAATCACTCAACTGCCCATCTTCTAATGCTCTAAATATAATCGTAAATAAAGGTGCATTGGCATCTAGGGCAGCGGCTGCATTCCAACTAGTAGTAATAGAACCATTTTCCGAGGCATGGAAACCAAAGTTTTCCTCTTGCAGAAGATGGTAATTTACATCTAAGAAGTCTAAGCCATTTTGATCAAAATTCAGCGTAAATTGGAAACCTTGTAATTGGTACAACTCTTTTGCTGTGAACGCAATTTCATACTCATTGCCTGCTTGTAAGTTAAGATTTTCCGTCTCCAAATATCGTACACCACTATTATTCACCTTTTGATCTTGGTTATTGATAATGGCACTATTATTCAAATCTCCAATCTTAACTGCTATAAATTCGGCTACTGCGTCATCAGGAAGTCCCTCAAAGTTAATAACTTCTGGGAATTCTTCAAACCATGGGTTGTCTTGCTTTTCAAATTCATGTGCTTTATCGATAAATCTCCAGCTTGTAGTGCTTTTAAATACCTGAATTTCGCCAAGTATCAACTTTCTCAAAATTGAAATATCTTCTTCAGAAAGTTCAGCATTTTTATCTACATCTGCTGCAATTAGCTTGTAAGGAGAGTTCATGCTTAATCCACCCTTTAAGTGTTGCGCTAACAGGATAATATCCTGTGTAGAAACACCATTCTTGTGATCATCATCCATATGAGGGATAACTGTCAGGTTTTCGTCTTTATGGATAGCTGCTGCTTGGAAGCAACCCTCTGCATCTGTTCTCACATCCGAGACATCATCCCCTGCAACAGTAACGTCAACATCATGCAGGCTTTCGCCCAATTCTGTTTTTATGACACCTCTCAAACCTCCATCTATCATACCTGAACAAAGATTATTGCCATCTTGAATTTGAACCTCTGCTGTACAGTAGCTATAATTTGGTCCACCAACAGAACCATCTGGCTGAACTGCATAAGGATTATAGGCACTATCCCATGCATAAATTTCAACCATCGTCATCGTACTATCATCACAAGTTAAAATCAAACTAGCCTGATCCATACTTGGTATCTCGCCTTCTTTGTTAATGGAATAAGTAACGGCTCCAGAACAATCTGTTACTGCTACTTCAATTAAAGCACTGCCCATAATCATGATCGCACCATAATCATAATCACCATCTCCATCTATGTCCGTATCTGGGCCCACTGGCATCAACTCCATTACTATCCCGCTAAAACAGTCCGGTGTCGCTATACTACAATCAAGCACTTCGAAGTCTACTGCCTTTTGCGCCACATTCCCACAAGCATCTTCAACAATAATTTGTAAGCTATGATTACCACCTGTAAACTCACTTGTCAAGACATAGTCAGGATATATCCCAGTTAATAATCCATCGTCTGTCAAATCAGCATCGATAATACCATCATTGAATTCATCTAGATAAATCGAAATATTCTGTACGGAATCTAAAATACATCCGTCTACAATAGTGAATTCAACATCTACCATCGCTGAGCAAGTCTCTCCCATGCAGAGTGTATCCATTGCCATGATAGAAATAGATGGCGCTATCGTATCATAAACTGCAATTTCTTGCTTATACGTCCAGTAACCAGTAGAAGCACTCGTCCTCCAATAGCCTGCTGGATTCGTTAATGAATCACAAACTAAGCCTTTCACTTCTTCCTCAGGGAAATTGTTTAATGCACTGCTATCTGCATCAATGAAGGTTTCTGTGGGGCGTCTAAGCACCCACACATCTTCTGCTCCTTCTAATCCATCACAATCTTCATCTCTGCTAATCGCAATTGGATCGGCTTCTACATTATACTCACACCAATTGATCACGTGGTAGGTACGTTCAATTCTGTAACATTCCTCACCGATTGCATCTATTATGGTATCGGCCGTTGTCACTGTAAGTAGATCACAGCCTAATTGGGTGTATTCTACCGTATCTGCTACAAAAGCATCTGGACAATCTGTTTGTGTATCCATTGGGAAGCGAATCTCATAGTTGCGTAAGCCTCCTGAACAACCGAATCCCCCTCCTTCTCCGCAATACACGACTTCGAAGTCCATTGTATCTCTCGAAATATTATTACAGAAGTCTGTTGCTTCAATGATCAATGTATATTCACCTTCTACCAACTGCGTACCAATTAGGTAGTTTGGATATATCCCACTGACTTGATTATCCTCCACTAGGTCGAGGTCAACCGTACCATCACTGAATACATCTAAGTAGACATGTAAATCAGCAATTGTATCTAACACACAATCTTCTTCAATCATGAATGGCATTTCAAATGTAGCAATACATTCTGTGCTATCCACACATATTGAATCCATTGGTGTATAAATAATAATCGGTGCTTCTGTATCTGTTACCTGAATCTGCTGAGTATACTGCCAGAATCCTGTACTATTCACTGATCGCCAGTAACCATCTACATTTGTTGTACCATCACAAACCATAGATTTCGTACCCTGCAGTGGAATCAAGTTCCATTCTGAACTATCCCGATCAATAAAACTAGCATCTGGTCTTCTTAATACCCAAACATTCTCTTCACCATTCACACCATTACAGTCTTCATCTCTTCTCACCACTACTGGGTCAGAAATACCGTCGTACTCACACCAGTTGATGACGCTGTACGTACGAGACACCCTGTAACATTCTTCACTATTCGTATTCGTTATAATTGTATCATTATACGAAATCGCCAATAAATCACAACCAATTTCATTGACTAATACCGTATCTAAGAAGCCGTAAGAACAATCTACATCTACATCTCGTGGGAAGCGAATTTCATAGTTGCTCACTTCTTGGATCGTTACTACCTGCTGGAAGGTATCCATTGCCACGTTTCCGTAAACGTCTACCGCTAAGAAGCGACGTATAATTGTTCCGTTGCCACAATCATCTAATTCTACGATTGGTTCGATGATTTCAGCCTCCGCTGCACAGTTATCGTATACATAAACTTCACCGAATAAATCTTGTAATTGATCCACGTTATATGGATCAAAATCAATCGGTAAATCTGTACATTCAACCATCACATCATCCAAGCCGTAACACTGTGGCAAGGTCTTATCTTCAACCAGTACATCTAACCAACATACATTTTCGTTACCTGCCTGATCCACTACGCTCAATTCTACTGTAATGTATTGGTTCACATCGCAGCAGTTGAACTCTACGTATGGTCCCCAATCTGAGTAGTAAGGTGTAACTGGATCACATGAACTAGGATCACGAGTATATAAGCGACGTACTTGAACTGAATCAACCGCACAGTTATCGTAGCTACCGTTGTTGATCTGCTGTGGATACAATCTTGCTAAGCCGAAGCCACCTAATGAAATATTTATGCTACCGAAGCAGATTGCTGTTGGCTCAACCAAGTCAGCTACTCTGATACGACATTCTTGAACAGTCACATTATCACATTCATCAGTCACTGTGTAGCGGATGAAGTAATCACCCAATCCAAGCTGGAATACCATTCTTGGATCACCTTCTTCGAAGGTCTCTATTACGTTTCCTTCTACATCAACAATCTCTGTTAATACCGTCCAGTCAGAGCAGTTGTCTGTCACATCTGGCATGGGTACTTCGAATGTTGCTGTACAATCAAATGGATCAGTAGAGAACTGCATGATATCTTCTTCGATAATCGGGCAGTAGTGGTTAGATGTTGGACATTCAACAACCGGACCAGTAAAGTCCCCCACTTTGATCAATTGTGTAAATATGGCCGCTGTATCTAATTCACAGGCATCCGTTACTGTCCATCTACGCATGATTTCTTTAGATGCAGCACAGATTTCATCTGTTGTATCTTCGTAGCTCGCTGTTAAGTTGCAGTAGGTATCATCCAGATCATGCGTTCCGAATGCAGATACTACATAAGGATAACCGGTTACACTTGGGTGTGGATTACCATTGGCATCCACAGTGTAAGTCTCACCACAATCAAACATTGCACTACGTTGTGGACGAATTACATCCTCTAATGTAGGCTTACGTACGGTAATCGTTTGTGTACAACTATCTGTATCACCTGCTGTATTGGATACAATGAATGTACGCTCAATCACTGTTGCCTCACAATCGCCTTGGCTAAGGATTGCATCACTAATTGTTACATCATCAAATCCACATACATTGCTCACATCTACCATGCCTGTGTATGCCGTGCTTTGCTCATCGTTGAAGATCACATCAGCATCCGTACACATCAAGTCGTATACTACAGATGTCATTGCTACCGTCAAGGGTTCCATCTCCTCTGTCACCTCTAATAATAGGTCATCGCTCTGGCTAAAGATTACCCATCTATAGTTTCCACTTATTGCTGGCAACCATGTTGTCGTCAATAAGGTATAATCCATTTCTGGATCTAATCTTACCGTCAAGCGTTGAACTGCTGTCATTGTAGCTGGAATACCAATTGCCTCTGCATCCGTAATTGGATTTCCAATATCGCCCATACTCATTGTGTAAGGTACTTCTGCACCTGCCAAAATATTGCAGCACATATCTAATGAATCCAACTCCCCTTTGAAGATTGCTCCTGTGCCATCAATCAAGGAGTCTACCACCATATCAGAGTACAATACAAATGTGAAGGTCGTCTGATTATCCATATCTGATGCCGTCTTGAATCTCAATGTATCGTAGTAACGATCACCAAATTCGAAGGCATCATTCCACCAACATAAGGAATCCATTTGATCCAACTGATCATCCGTAATTGTAAGCTCACCTACCACCATTTGTACCTCATCTTCTGTGTAAACCCCTTCATCCGTATCTTCTGGACATTCAAAGTCGAATGATGGCCCTTCTACATTCACTTCAACCGCACAGTTATCATCATCTACATCTGTAATAATGATTGTAAGGTCAGTGATTGGATATGGACCGAAGCTTACTGTTTCGCCGTAGTTGCCGCTTGTATTGTTAGGATCGTTTGCTACCCAAGCATTGTCACTAGTACCCTGTGCTGTTACAGTCACATTGAAGGTATAAGTATCATCACTTGGATCAGCCGTTCCATTATCATCACAAGTTATATCTGTTACATCCGCTGTTAGGATACAGTCTCCAGAACATGGATCAGTTGCTGGAATTACTAAGGTATCCTGACATGTTGGATTTGCACTATCTGTAAAAATAATTTCAACATCACCACCACTAATTGGGAAGGGGCCTACCTGAGTAGGAACATTGTAGTCACCTGCAAAATCGTCACCATTGGAAGTCGTTGCTATCCAGTTTGTTCCTATTCCTTGACCAGTTACAATGATTTCTGCAAAGAATACATCGTCACTGTCGTCAAAGTCTGTTCCGTTTGGATCACAGAATGGTCCCTCATTGATCGCTGCTGTTATATCACAATCGCCAGAACATGCTGCTGGTGGATCAATTGTAATCGTGGTCATACAATCTGGATCTGCGAAGTCTACTATTTCTAGTGTAATTGGGCCATCTGCAATATCAAATGGACCGAAGCCAACTGCTGTGTTGTAGAATCCAAGTACTACACCTGAGAACCATCCTGCACTTGCATTATTACCAATTACTGTCACATCAAAGGTGAAGGTATCATCACTTGGATCAAATGGTGTACCATTATCATTACAGACAATATTTGAAGCAGTTGCATCAATGAAACATTGTACATCACACTCATCAGCTGTTGGTGGTTGTACAAATACGCCCACGATACAATTGTCATTGTTATTATCACTAACAATCGAGAAGGTTACTGCTCCATCAATCACTAAGAATGGTCCAAACTCAGTTGGCGTTCCATAAACACCTTGTGTATTTGCAGGATCATCTGCCGTCCAACCTGTACCTGTAAGACCAGTTCCGTCTGCTAATACGGTGAAGTAAAACTCATCATCACTTGGATCAGCTGGTGTACCCATATTATCACACCATACATTAGTAATGTCAATGCTTACATCACATGGCGTCTGACAGGCATCTGCAGCTGGTACTTGAACCTCTACATTTGTGTTACAATCTGGATCAGCAGCATCCGCAATTTCGATATCCAATACCATATCTGCATAAGTTGCTAATGAGTATGGACCAAACTGGATGTTATCTCCATACACGCCCATTGCGTTATTAGGATCGTTCGACGTCCATGAACCACTACCATTCACACCACTAATATCCAAGAAAAAGCTAAAGGTATCATCACTTGGATCATTTGGTGTACCATTATCATCACAAACGGCATCCGTAACCAATACAGCGACTATCTCACATTCACCATTCGAACAAGCTGGAGGTGCAATTACTGTGATCTCATCTGTCACACAGATCATATTATCTCCATCTGTAAGTGTAAAGCTAAATCCACCACCAGCAATTGGATATGGTCCGAATGTTGTCGTACCAACACCACCTGTTGTGCTATTTGGATCGTTTGCTGTCCAGTTCGTAGAGCCTGTAACTGTCACCTCAAAGGTATAGGTATCATCACTTGGATCTGTTACTGTTCCATTATCATTACATATTGGATCGCTTGTTACTACTCCACTGATCATACAATCAGAGCATGTTGCTGGTGGATCAATCGTAAATACATCTGACATACAATCAGGATGGTCTGCATCAGTGATCTTAAGATCGAATCCGCCATCTGCGATTGGGTATGGGCCAAATGTTGTCGTCCCCTCACCACCTGTCGTATTATTTGGATCGTTTGCTGTCCACGCTGCTACACCCATTATGGTAACATCTACTGTATAAGTATCATCACTTGGATCGAATGGCGTACCATTGTCATCACAACTTGGTGGATCAATCGTTACATCGATATTACATGGTAATTCGCCACAATCTTCATCTGATGGCGCATTTAGCGTAAGCGTAGTTAAACAGTCATTTGCATTATCCGTAATGGTGATCGTAAGATCGCCATCTGCAGTGTTGAATGGTCCAATATCTGCAATGAATCCGTAATCACCTGTAAATACCTGTCCATCTGAAATACTTGCTGTCCAGGTATCACCTGCTGCGTTACCAGCCTCAACCTCTAAGGTAGTTGTATAGCTATCACCCGTACAGTCCACAGCTCCTATTTGAGCGATTGGATTAGAACAATCATCTGAACATGTCGCTGGTGGATCTACATCGAATGTAAAGCTACAGTTTGGAATCAATGCGTCCGCTACTAATATAGTAACTGGGCCATCAATGATCTGGAATGGACCAATGGACTCATCTGAACCATAGTTTCCACTAAATGTCTGTCCGTTAATGGTTGCAGTCCAGCCATTGTTCCCAACTGCGTTCTCTGCATTCACCATCAATTCAAAGGTGAAGGTATCATCACTTGGATCATTTGCTGTACCATTATCATCACAAGTTACATTTGTTGCATTTGCCGTGATTAAACACTCATCTGAACAACTTAGTGTTGGATCAGCAGTATATGTTGTGTTACAATCTGGATTAGAATCATCCACAATAGTCACTACAACTGGGCCATCCGCAATTGGGAAGGGTCCAAACATCTCTAGGATACCATAAGTCCCGTTAAATACTGTACCATCTGGCGTCGTAGCTGTAAATGTGGTACCTGCACTACCTCCTACTTCGATTAATAATTCGAAGAAGAACACATCATCACTTGGATCTGTTGGTGTCCCATTGTCACCACATCTGTCTTCGAATAATGTTACTGTCAAGTCACAGGCATCTGAACAGGAATCCGGCGCTTCGATTGTAGTAAAGTCTGTCTGACATCCACTATCTTGAATATCTCTGAATCTTAAGGTAACATCTCCATCTACGATGGGGAAGGGTCCAACCTGCGTAATCTCACCGTAGTTACCACCTTGTCCGAATGTACCATCAGGGTAGCTAATGATCCATGTTGGACCGTTGTTTGCCCCTGTTACTAATACATCGAAGTAGTATTGATCATCTGTAGCATCAAATGGCGTACCATTGTCATCACAGTATACATCTAAGATATCTGCATTGATATCACACTCTGGACATGGTGGCGGTGCCTGAGCTGATGCACTAGCAGCACAGCTTGTGTCATCTGTATCAAATATGCTAATCGTTACATCTCCTCCTGAGATGGGGTATGGACCGAAGGCGATGAAATCACCGTAGTTATAGGTTCCACCTGCTAATGATGGATCATTTGTACTCCATGTTCCACTTGTATTAAATCCATCTACGAATACTACTACATAGTATTGATCGTCCGCTGCATCAAATGGTGTTTCATTATTGAAACATCCTATTGATACTACCTCTAGAGTCAAGGAACATTGATCAGAACAATCTTCTGGAGCAATCACCGTGATTTGATCTTGACATCCTGGAGTTGTATTATCTTCAAACGTAATTGTTTGGTCTCCATCACTTACTTGATAAGTGAAGATATATTGATCGCCGTAGTTACCACTTGTAATATTTCCATCCGAAGTCCATCCACTACCTGTATTGGAGCCTGAAACTTCTACCGTAAATGTAAAGAAGTCATCTGTTGGATCACCAGGTGTCCCGTTATCATTACAGACTGGGCTAGATAGTACTGTTGCTGTAATATCACACACATCAGAACATGTTGGTGGCGCAACTGCAACTACAGAAGTGATACAAGTTGGATCGTCATTATCTGTAATTGTCAATACTACATCGCCACTTACAATATCGTATGGACCGAAGTCAACCGTTTGACCATAAGCTCCTGTGAATATTCCACCTTGTGCGTCTGTTGCTGTCCATGTTGATCCATTGTTCTCACCCGTAACTGTTAATGTAAAGGTGAAGGTATCATCGTTTGGATTAGACGGAGATAAACCCGCATCACATGCTATATCTGACACTACTCCATCAATTATACAATCCTCAGAACATGTTGGTGGAGCGATTACTAATAGGTCTTCGAAGCAGTTCACATCATCAACATCTTGGAATCTAATGGTAAAGTTACCAGCAGCGATATTCAACGGTCCGAAGGTCGTTGTTACTCCGTAGTCTCCTGTCGTTGTTGGCACACCGAATACTGTCGTCCAGCCAGCTCCTAAATTGCTTCCACTGACAAACACTTGGAAGGTATAGGTATCATCACTTGGATCTGTTGGTGTCCCATTATTGTCACATAATGGCTCTCCTACTAATTGTACATCGATATCACATTGATCAGAACATGTCGCTGGTGGGTTCACCGCTACACTTGCTGTACAATCTGGGTCATTACTATCTACATAGTCTATCGTAATAGCTCCTCCGCTAATTGGGTATGGACCAAATGTTTGACGGCCGTACATTTCTGTACCACTTAGCGTTCCGTCAGTCCAATCGTAGAAGTCTGATGATTGAGCACCATTTGCTTCGATTTCAAAGTAGAATACATCATCGCTATCATCTGATGGCGTACCGTTATCCTCACAGAATACATCTGTAATTGTAGTTGTGATCTCACAGGGTAAGGAACATGGTGCTGGTGCATCCACTTCAAAACCGTAACGACAGGCCTCTTCATCTCCATCAAACTCTTGATCCGTAACCACTACATACGCTGTACCATCTGCTATTAAGAACGGCCCAAATTCAAATGGAACGCCATACGGACCAGTGGCTACCTGATCTCCACCTGAAACCCAACCAGGACTAGTTGTTCCAACTGCTGTTACATTTACTGTAAAGTAGAATAGATCGTCTGACTCATCTATAGTCCCATTGTTATCACATCGTACATCTAACAATGTACCATCAATAATACAAATAACATCTACTGAAGCACCATCTCCATCATCTTCATCTCCTGGGTCATCTTCTACATTACCATCTCCATCCGTATCTACTCCATTGTCTGGGGTGGAATCGATATCTTCTTCATTGACCTCTGTTACTTCGGCAAGATTTACGTAGTTATCGCCAGCAATAATCTCTGCATCAATAGTCAATGTTACTGTTTGGCCAACAGCTAAGTCACCTACTATCCACTGACCTGTATTAACATCATAGTTACCATCTGTATTTACAAATTGGAACCCACTCGGTAAATTATCCGTAACGACAACTCCAGTTGCCTTTGATGGTCCTTGGTTGGTAAGAACAATCGTAAAGGTCACCATATCTCCTACGAAACCAGTTTGAGGACTCACGCTCTTATCTAATTCTAGATCAACGATTGGCACTGGATCAATAATAACGCCATCTCCATCGTCTTCATCTTCTGGATCGTCTTCTACATTATCATCATTATCTGTGTCTACTCCATTGTCTGGAGTAGAATCCACATCTTGCTCCTCTGCATTTGTTACCTCAGCTAAATTCACGTAATCACCTGCCGGTAGTACTTCAGCTGTAATCACTAATGTTACCGTTTCACCAGCAGCTAGGGTACCGATCACCCACTCACCTGTTGCAGCGTTGTAAGCGCCATTGTCACTTATATAAGCTACACCACTTGGTAGAACATCCGTTACAATAACATTATTAGCGATACTTGGCCCCTGGTTGACAACTGTAATTGTGTAATCAATCTCAGAACCTACATCTGGTGTACTATTGCTTACTGATTTATCCAATTCTAGATCGATAATTTGGATTGGGGTAACTTCTACACCATCGCCATCATCTTCATCTTCTGGATCATCTTCCACATCACCGTCACCATCTGTATCTACACCATTGTCTGGGGTGGAATCGATATCTTCTTCGTTCGCTTCTATTACCTCTGCAAGGTTAGTATAATCCCCATTAGGTTCTACTCTAACATATAATGTTAAGGTTTCAGTCTGACCTAAGGCAAGTGTACCTACCGTCCAAATACCGTTGAAGGTATTGTAACTACCTTGAGAAGCTAGTGGTGCAGTCGCTGCATAAGAATAGCCGTTAGGTAAATCGTCTTGTACCACAACGCCTGTTGCCGTACTTGGGCCTTGGTTCGTCAATGTGATTGTAAAGAAGATTTCATCTCCAACCGTAGGTTGTGCATTACTTACTTCTTTATCTAACTCAAGATCAATCACTGGTACTGGTTCTATCTCCGCATCATCACCATCATCTTCATCATCTGCATCTTGTGATCCATCTGGATCCAGTGGTCCTACATCTCCATC
>JAKVCU010000077.1 GCA_022448955.1 Saprospiraceae bacterium | reverse complement strand
AATGTCAATGGTAATGGTTTTGCAGGTGTAGAAGTTCGTAATAGTCTCGATCCAAATTCGAAAAAAATAGCGATTGGAACTAACAAAGTCAATAGAATCATCCGTATGGCTAGGGTAATAGAAGGTTATCCTGCTTGGCCACAAGAGGTATTCTCCTTGGATAAGTTCTGGGTGAAAATCGAACGTTCGGGCTCTTATTTCCGAGCACTTGCTTCAACGGATGATATAAATTATATTCCTTACTTATTCCAAGCCATTCCAATGGAGGAATGCACAAAAGTGGGATTATTTGTTCACAGTAAAGTGCCTGGAGCTATCGTGACAGCTGATTTTACAAATGTAGAAATTGGCCAAGCTGTTCCGCTCATAGAAGATCCAAGTAAAAATGGTACTGTAATGAGTACTCCTATGAGCGCTCAAATCAATGTTGGGCTTTCGCCAAATCCAGCTAAGGATGAGCTTAGAATAGACTTACATAGCCTAATTGCTCAGGATGTCTCTATTCGTATTTACAACATCAATGGCCAGTTAATGACGAATCGTCAAATTGACTATGTAGAAAACGCTACAGAAATAATCGCAATTGATCGTTTCCCTGCAGGCACCTACTATGTCCATGTTAAAACAGCTCAACAACAACAAACTTTGAAGTTGGTTAAGCAATAAAAGCTAGCCCGAATTTTCCATTAGGTCGAAAATTCGGGCTCTTTTTATTTATTTTTTTAATAGAAAAAGACTTTGCTGCAAACGTCTCCTTTGATATTTGACGAAAGTCAGTATTCAGATATCCTCTATCAAAGCGTAATGCTGAAAAGCATCAATCTTTACAAAAAATAAATACGACAAAAGGGAGTTAATATGGTGCTAAGTTATTGCATATGGCATATTGATTATGTCCATAAAATCGATAAGCTAGCTTCCTGCAGAAGTGTTACAATATCGACCTAAACATAGGAGTTTTGAAAAATCTAATTAGATATTTCAGAACATTTTCACTTACCTAAACTCCCTAAAATTAGTTGAAATACTAAGATGATTCGTACCCCCTGCCAGATGGAAATTTGTTCGACCATAGTCAATTCTGAATCGATTGATCTTAATTCCTGCACCAAAAGAAAATCCCGCTAATGATCTAAAGTTATCTACAGACAATTCTCTACGCATAAAATGATTGTAGCCCACTCTTAACCTAAAGTTCTCCTTCTTTCCAAATAAGAATTCACCATTAAAAACAAAATGCCTGAATAGATTGTCAAAAAACATGCTGGTCGGCGATTCTTCTGTCTCCGCATCTCCTAAGAACAAGGTGGGTTCATCTGAGTTAGGATCATCATATAGTATGTTCCACTGATGTAAATGATGATAAATAATCGAAAATCGAAAAGGTAAATAACGTAAGCGTTTGGAAATCCCAATCTGCATATCAAATGGGATGGGTTCAAAATTATCCTCTCTATAGGTAGTAAGTTGTGTACCCATATTTCTAATCACAAGTGTAGCTGTGAACCTAGAAGCCGTATCTTGATACACCAGACCTGCATCTACCGTCATTCCAAAAGAGTTATAACTCTCTAATCGAGAAGTGATCGTTTTTAAATTGGCCCCAGCCGAAAAGCGCTCTGACAGCTGATACGCAGCCCCTAGGGTAATGGCATATTCAGCTGCACTGAATGTACCATTAAGGTTTCCGAATTCATCTGTTTGATCAAAATCGCCATAGTTTATATACTGGATACCTGCATGCGTTGAAAGTTTCGTTTTCTTAAAATAATGGCCATAAGCAGCATATCCATTCTGCGTATCTCCTAAATAGAAGTTATGACTAAAGGAAATTTGCTGATGCATAGCTTGATTGAGCAATGCCGGATTGGCATAAGCTAAATTAACATCATCATCTACAACTGTAATCAAGCTCCCACCAAGGGCAGATATCCTAGCAGAAGGAGAGAAATTTAAAAATTCATAAATATTCGTTCCCCCAAGTTGAGCAAAAACGCTAATTGGAAGCAGGAGAAGAAGTAAAAAAGAAAGTTTGAACAAAGCAGAAAAATTATTTTTTTGATTTCGTCTTTTTCTAGAAAAGCTAAGCGATCCATTCAAAGCAGGCTTTTCTAGAAATTGAAAAACAATTTTTTGCGGAAGACCAGAGTCATTCATAAACCAATGCATTTTTTTACAAAACGCAAGGTACAATGCATTGGTCTATAAAGAAGAAATTTTAAGACTTATTCTATACCCTCTGCCTTCCAAAATGTCCGACAAATGCCGTTTTCGCAATTCATCTTGCGAATTAGGGTTCCTGTTGAATCAAACAGCTCCAATAATCCATGCTCATTATCTCCATCCAGATAGCTTCCTTTTGCTTTTAGACTTCCATCTTCATAATATTCAATAAAAGGGCCATTTTCTTGGTTGGCTTCGAACTGTACACTCTCCATTAACTGCCCATTATTATAAAATTTTTTCCATACTCCAATCATCTCATTCTTAGCGTACTGTCCTTCTTGCTCTACTTTTCCATTTTCATGATAAGTCAGATACGGTCCCTCGAATATCCCCATTGCATAGGTTTCCAAAATTTGAATATCACCGTTTTCAGTATATATCATTCTTGAGCCATCTAGGGTATCATTGACAAAATTGGATTCTTCTACCAAGGTAGCTTGTTCATTAAATTTTTGATATTTGCCTTGCTTGGCAAAGTCTTCCTTATTACGGGTAAATTTTTCGGTATAACCGTAAGCATCTTGCTGCTCTACTTCTTCCATTTTCGATTGCTCTCCACATCCGTAGATGAATAGCATTGCAAAAAATAAAACCCAAAGATAGTTCCAGTGCATAATGATAAGTTTTTACTCAAAACGAAGATTTCTTAGAAAGTTACGCACATAAAAAAGATGATACCCTCTTTACAGATGATATCATCTCATTTTTTATAGAAATGGATCTTAAGCGGCTAGTCAACATTACTTGTATAATAAATTCCTGCCAGCAGGCAGGTTCTAGCCTAACTACTTAACGATCCGTTTTAAATGCTATTATTTTACAATATTCCGACCAATACTAGAATAATAGAAGCCTAATGCTTCCATTCTCTTTAGATCGTATAGATTGCGACCATCAAAAATTATAGGTGATTTTAAAAGCTTTTTGATTACCTCAAAACTTGGGGTGCGGAAAACACTCCACTCAGTAACAATCGCCAATGCATCTGCCCCTACTAAGGTATCATACTGATCACTCCCAAAAGCAATTTTATCTCCATATAATGCCCTCACATTATCCATTCCTTCTGGATCAAAAGCACGAATATGAGCACCTGCATCCAATAATTGATCAATAATATATAATGCTGGAGCTTCTCGAATATCATCCGTATTAGGTTTAAATGCAAGGCCCCAGAATGCAATGGTCTTTCCTTTTACATCTCCACCAAAATAATCTTTAATCTTTTGTGCTAAAACAACTCTTTGGTTGTCATTCACGCCCATTACAGCGTTTAGAATGCGGAAGTCATATTCAAACTGTATTGCTGTTTTGGCTAAAGCCTGAACATCTTTAGGAAAACAGCTACCACCATAACCTACTCCCGGAAACAAGAAACGTTTGCCAATACGAGAATCGCTACCCATTCCTTTTCTAACCATATCTACATTTGCACCTACTTTTTCACAAAGGTTGGCGATTTCATTCATGAATGAAATACGTGTAGCTAGATAAGAATTAGCCGCATACTTTGTCATCTCAGCAGATCGTTCATCCATGACAATGATGGGATTGCCTTGTCGTACAAAAGGTTCGTACAACTCCATCATTGTCGTTTCTGCTTTCTTAGAGCTGGTTCCGATAACGACACGGTCAGGTTTTAGAAAATCATCCACCGCTACTCCCTCTCTTAAAAACTCAGGATTCGAGACAACGTCAAAAAGGTCATTGCTCAGCTTTTTGGCTAAGCGTTCATGTACTAGCTCAGAAGTCCCTACAGGGACCGTACTTTTATCTACTATCACCTTATAATCTGTAATTATTTCGCTTAAATCTTCTGCCACACCCAAAATATAAGACAAGTCTGCAGAACCATCTTCGCCAGGAGGCGTAGGCAAAGCCAAGAAAATCACCTTTGCATCTTTTATCGCTTCCGCTAAATTTGTTGTGAAATTTAATCTTCCTTGTTTTGTATTTCTTTCAAATAGAACGTCTAAGCCTGGCTCATAGATAGGTACCTCGCCATTTTTCATTCTATTTACTTTATTCTCGTCAATATCAACGCAAATAACGTTGTTGCCAGTTTCTGCAAAGCATGTACCGGTTACTAAGCCCACATAACCTGTACCCACAACAGCTATATTCATATTTCTAGAATTTTTGTTAAACGTACTAAATGATAATTTATGTTCATTGAAATTTTACAATCAATTAATTTAATGGTAAGTTGATCCTAGTGAGTGAATTGGAACCCCAAATGGGAATGGAAGGTAATACTCAAATAAGGCTTGCACATCTGATCAGTCGCAAAAATACAAATTAATTATACAATAGTCACCATTAATTTTTAATTAACATCAAATTGACTCATCTGAAACTAAGAGCCTAGACAAAATTGCTTGAACAATAAAATTGTTCACTCGAAAATCATAAGTAGTTAGGCTGAAACCTATCTGCCTATGACTGAATTTTATTGCACCAATTCCAGCCTGCTAGCAGGCACGTTTTCGGGTAAGCTACTTAATAAGTCGTCCACTTTGTTTTGTTGGTTGGTATAAATAATCTGAGCAGATATAACAATTGATTAGCAAAGCATTTGAATATTTCAATTAAAAGCAGCATCTTTTAAAGTGACTTTGTAAAAGAACTTAAGTAGTTTCATGAAGCAATGGCTTTCCTCTCTATATTATTCTTATCCGATACAACTTTTGATACTACATATCCGTAGCTATCACTTACTCTTGTTATTATGGATCTTGGTTTGCCTTTTTCTTTCAGGTCAACTAGGCCAAAAACTAGGTATCCAATATTTATTCTTGGCACCTGAATATATGGGTAAAGTTAACTTCTGGAGTTTCTTTTTTGTAGGATTAGGATTTGGTGGATTTTTCATGAGTTGGAACTTAACAATTTACCTTCTGAGTGCTCAATATTTTCCATTTTTAGCCTCTTTGGGCAAACCGTTTACTAAGTTTAGTATTAATAATGGCTTGATTCCTATGAGTTTCTTTCTATTCTACTTAGGATACATTATTTATTTTCAATCTTATTATGAGCAGTTTTCAAGTAGTCGAATTTGGTTTAACTGCTTAGGTTTATTGTTAGGAACCATTGCAATTATTCTATTTTATATCATCTACTTTCAGTTTACCAATAGAGATATCTCCTATTATCGCCCTAAAAAACAAAAAGCACCCAATCAGATTACAGCAATTGCTCCAGGCCATAGAAAGGTGGATATTGATTACATCAAGAAGGATGATCAGCGGTGGAAAGTAAAGACTTATTTAAACGAATATTGTCAAACTAGAATTGTTCGTTCTGTAGCACACTATGATTCCAAGCTTTTAAAAAACATCTTCAAGCAAAATCACCTAAATGCTCTCATCACACAATTAATCAGTATGACGACATTATTGGTGTTGGGGTACCTTATCGACCTTCCTTTCTTCAGGATTCCTGCTGGTGCCAGTATTTTTATTATGGTAAATGTTTTTATTGCCGTAATTGGAGCTATTACTTATTGGTTTGATGAATGGCGTATTACGGTGATCATACTTTTATTAATAGGTATCAACTTCTTGACGAGCTTCGAACTTTTCCATCATACCAATAAAGCCTACGGTCTAGATTATTATCAAAAACCAACCCCTTATTCTTACGAAAAATTAGAAAGCGTTTATAGCGACTCACAAATAGAAGAAGACAAAAACAACACCAAAAACATATTGTCCAATTGGAAAAACAAACAAGCGGAAGAAAAACCTAAAATGGTTATTCTGAGTGTGAGCGGCGGTGGATTGAAGTCAGCTGTTTGGGTAATGAACGTCGTTCAGCAATTAGATTCACTTTCTGGAGGGAAACTTTTGGACCATACCGTGCTTATCACTGGCGCCTCTGGCGGAATGATTGGCATGGGGTACATGCGAGAATTGTATTTGCAAAAGCAATTACAACAGCCTGTCAATATATACGATCAACAGTATATCGATAATATTTCAAAAGACTTGCTTAATTCTCTCGCATTTACTATTGTGTCCAACGACTTATTTGTCCCTTGGTCAAAATTTAAGCAAGATGGATTTTATTATCACAAAGATAGAGGTTACATTTTTGAGCAGCAGCTCAATGAAAACACGCACTACCTATTAGATAAGCAAATTTGTGATTATAAAGATTTTGAAGTGGATGCCACTATCCCAATGCTCTATTTGACGCCATCCATTGTAAATGATGCCCGCCGCTTATTCATTTCGCCGCAAGGCGTATCCTTCATGATGATGCCCCCTATCGGTGTATCAAAACACAAAACGGTAGAGATCGATGCTGTTGATTTCAACTGGATGTTTAATGATTATGGCTCTCGAAATTTGAGGTTTACTACAGCACTTCGGATGAATGCAACCTATCCATACATTTTGCCGAATGTCCACCTGCCCAGCCAACCGGAAATTGAAGTTATGGATGCTGGCTTCTTGGACAATTATGGCATACTTGCTGCTACTCGTTTTTTACAGGTTTTTAAAGACTGGATTAAAGAAAATACAAGTGGCGTTATGCTAGTCCAAATTAGCAGTTCCGAAAGAATTGAGCAGATCCGAACTAGTAAGCAAAGGGGAATCGTCGAATCCATACTAAATCCATTGGGCATCGCAGGGAAAGTACTCGCCTTACAAGAATTTGAACATGACAATAATATTGGGTTCATGTATGATTTGCTCGGAGATGAATACTTCGAAATGGTGCGCTTTATCTATTCCCCTCCTACCGCAAAAAATCAATTAGCCGCATCTGTCTCATTTCACATTACCGAAAGGGAGAAAAAAGATATCAAGCAAGCCTTGTATACAAACGACAATCAGTCGAGTTTACGACAAGTAGTAGACGCATTACAAGCTCCTACTCAACCTTTTGTTGAAAAATAGCATTTCCAAAAGAGAACTTTTACATTACGAAGGAGGAAGGACTCCGTCTAATACTGAGAAAAATTCAAACATGGAAAAGATCAATAAAAAGGCATTAGCAAAAGCTTTATCTTATGCTGAATATCGTGAGTTGACGGATCGCTTAGTTGTAGAAAACAAAACGACTGGACCGAACCAGAGTGAAGCGATGCTCCATTATACCAAAATGAATGGGGTTCGAATGAAGAGGTTAGATAAAACGACCAAGCTAACAGACGATAGCATCAATTTGCTTTCGCAAATTGATCAGCCACAAACGTGGCTGGTATTGACAGAAGCATGGTGTGGTGACGCGGCTCAGGTATTACCTGTTATGAATAAATTTGCAGCAGCCAATACAAATATTGACTTAAAACTCATTATGCGCGAAGAGCATTTAGATATTATGGATGCTTTTCTGACCAATGGCTCTCGATCTATTCCAAAACTTATTGTCATTGATCAACAAGGTGAAGAAGTGGTCGCTACATGGGGGCCAAGGCCAGCAGAAGTGCAAAAGATGGTAATGGATGGCAAACTTAAATCCATGAAGATCGAAAATAAGGAAGAACGTAAGGCATTTAATGATGAAGTAAAGGTAGACGTACAGCGCTGGTATATTAAAGATAAAACTATCCAAATTCAGCAAGAATTATTAAATGCTGTTTTAAGCAAGCAATTTGCCTAAAATAAACTTCCTTGACGAGCGAAGCTCATAGGGTTTTCTAATTCTAATAAGCGTCGTTTCATATCTAAGCCATAGAAATAGCCTTGTAAGTCTCCATTCTTGGCAATCACACGATGACAAGGGACGATAATCGCAATAGGGTTATTTCTATTGGCTAAACCTACGGCGCGAACAGCGGTAGGATTACCAATTTTTTCAGCAATAGCGGAGTAAGAGGTCGTTCGTCCATAAGGAATCTTGACTAACTCTCCCCAAACGGCTCGATTAAAATCTGCCGAACCATCCCAATCCAATTTTAAATCAAAGGTTTCTCTTTTGCCATCAAAGTATTCCAAAAGCTGTTGATGACAAGCTTTTAAGTCTTCTGGAATCTCTTTTTCCTCCTTTGGTACATTTTCCACCAATTTTACGGAACTAATTCCCAAAGAACTTCCTTTTATTTGAAAGCAGCCAAAAGAAGTAGGACAGAAAGTAGTTTGAAGCATAGCATATCATTTTGTCTTGGAAATTAGCATTTCTTCGGTAATCATCAAAAAATAATTTCCTATACACCAAAGCTTGCAAACTGCC
This sequence comes from Saprospiraceae bacterium, assembly GCA_022448955.1. GTDB lineage: Bacteria > Bacteroidota > Bacteroidia > Chitinophagales > Saprospiraceae > JALEHC01. The sequence goes on along the minus strand of JAKVCU010000077.1, from coordinate 38,599 downwards.
AACGGAATGCTTAACTTTGCATCCGCAATCGAAAGTAGATTGCTTTGCACACATTATATAAAAGTCAACTCTCTCATTTTAAATGAGATGTTTGATAGTTCGGTTCCATCTCCGATAGCGATCGGTAATTGGGATTTATTTTTGAATATATTTTTGAGTGCATCTTGATAACTCGGTCCCATAGCTCAGTTGGTTAGAGCATCTGACTCATCAACAGCTACCAATAGGTAGCTAACGGTGCCGCTCGTCGGAAACGGCGGGATGTGAAGGGGGTTAACTCAGGGAAACCTTAACGGGTCGCGCCGATGGCAATCCTGAGCCAAGCCTAGCGAATAGTTGTAAGAGTAGCTAGGAAGGTGCAGAGACTAGAGGGTGAGGAAACTTACCAATAAGCCCTCCACGAACGCCCCCCGCCTAAGTTTATCAGCCTAAAGCTGATTGATACGGTGGTGATATAGTCCTACCCCAATGCGAAAGCAATGGAAGGTGAATCAGAGGGTCCTTGGTTCGAGCCCAAGTGGGACCACTAAAAAGGCCGTGCATATTTGCATGGCCTTTTTCATTTTATGTTTTAGATCATTTTATTCCCCATTTCTGATCGAATAACTTTCCTAAAAAAACAATTCCAAAGCAAACGGCTAAAACAATAATGGAGCGATCAAAGCCAAATAAGTATTCACTTGGGATTTTTTGATAATAAAATCCAAGTAGTAGCCATTCTCCAACGATAATAGAAAGTATGCCAAAAAATGGAGCAACGCCACCACCGCGAAGCGTCATAAACGTAGTTGGAAACAATACCGCCAAGCCACCAAAAGACAAACGGCCCATATCATCAATCGTATCAAAAGGTTGAGCCGCGATTAATAAACCAACAATCGCAAAGATGACTACCCAGATACGACCAAAAAAAACTTGCTGCTCTAAGCCTACATTTTCCCGAAAGGGTAATATAAAGTCTCTAGTAACGATTGTACTTAATGCTAGCAATTGAGAATCCAAGGTAGACATAAAAGCAGCTAAGGCACCAGTCATCACTAAACCTGCAAACCATTCCGGGCTATGTGCTGCCAACATTTTAGGCAAGATTTGATCGGTGGCCTTTCCTGTTAAATCAGGAAACGTTAAATGCCCCAGTACGCCTATAATCACAGGAAGAATAGAGATAAATAGCGGAATCAATCCATATAAGAGTGCTGACTTTTTTAAGGTATTGATATCTTTTGCAATGTAAAAGCGCATAAAAATTTGTGGAAACATAGGAATACAAAACACCCAAAAAATCAGTAAACTAAACCATTTCTTCGGTGGAAATGCATTGCCTGTGCCTTCTCTAGAAAAAAGCTCTGGTTGTAATGCATAGACTTTTTCGTGTGCTGCAGTCAAACCTCCTACACTATTGCTGATAACAACAACTGCCACCAACATCAAAAAGATCATGAGTAGCCCCTGCTTTAAATCCGTTTTGGCCACACTTTTCATCCCTCCAATCCACACATAGGCAATCGTAAATATTGTCAAAAGAGTAGTACCCCAAATGTAAGGGATAGCCCCATTTGTAATGTTTTCTAAAATATAGCCTGCCCCAATAATCTGTAATGCCAGATAAGGAAAAGTAAATAAGAGCATGATACTCGCAAAAATCCAACGTAAAGCTTTACTACCTGTTTGATGATAGATTAATTCTGCTGGCGTAATAAAGCCATGATTTTTGCCTAAGACCCAGATTTTAGCACCTAATATATAAAAGGAGATACAGGCAAAACCTGTGCCTAAAGCCATCATTACGTAATGGGCGTAACCCACTCTATAGCCTGCCCCAGCAAAACCAAGAAAATAAAAGGCACTAAAATTGGTTGCTAAAATGGTAAAAAATAAAGCTAAAGTACCTAAACCTCTATTAGCTAAAAAATAACCCTCTGGACTTTTAGCATTAGTGGAAGTTCCACTTAAACTTCCAAGAAAAACAATAGCTATATATGCAATGAGAATGAGGTAAATCATTCGTTCCAGTATTTTTTAGCAAAAAGATAAAATACAGCAATAAATAATACATGGACAAAAGCAAACCATCCGATCCATGCAGGAAAGCCCAGAATAGAAGGACTTCCTTCCCAATTGATCAATAAATAATCTTGAGAAAGTAGAAAGACAACTATAAAAAGGATAATCCAAAGAATGCCATTTTTACTTTTCATATGTTTAAAGATTGTCCATGCTAAGATAATTTTTTTCTAAGTTTCTAACTCTACTAAGCTATAATTCCCCTCTAAGACATAAGTATTCCTTATACTTTCCCCCTTTGCAACAATATTCCACCCTTTTGCAACAAAATTGAAGTTTTCCACACTCGATTCCATATAACTTGATTTTATATCAAGAACCAAAAATAAGAACCATGGAAAACATCGTATATGATCAAATCGCAGAGGAGTATAAAGAATCAAAGCAACTTTCTTTTCGTAAGTATGTGGAGGAATATACCCTATTCAAAATTAGTGGTGATATCTCTAATCAATCCGTGCTTGATCTAGCATGTGGGGAAGGACACTATACTCGAAAATTGAAATCAGCAGGAGCACAAAAAGTAGTAGGGGTTGATATCTCTCCAGAAATGATTGTATTAGCCAATAAAGAAGAAGCAAAACATCCAACAGCTTGTAAATATCTAGTAAGCGATGTTGCCACCATTCCCGATCTTGGAGCATTCGACTTGGTTTCAGCGATGTATTTATTGAATTATGCACAGACGAAAGAACAACTCCTAAGCTTCTGTAAAGCGGCTTATAAACATTTAAAAGAAGGAGGCCGGTTTGTAGGTGTAAACGATAATGTACAAAATAAGCCTGAGCATTATCAGACTTATGCCAAATATGGCTTTGTAAAAGCAGGAAATGCGCAAGCTATAGAAGGCGATCCCATCACTTATATCATTCAAAATAGTGATGGAACAACCTTCCAATTTGATAATTATTACTTATCTCCACAAACTTATGCCGAAGCTTTTGCGGAAGCAGGATTTGTCAACTTCCAATGGGAAGGTCCATTTTTAGAGCCAGCCCAGCGCTGTAATGACTATTGGAATGCATTTATGCAGCATCCGCCAATTATTGGATTTTCAGCTCAAAAACAGTAAGTAACTGACGACAGGAAAGTTACGCACGATCTTAGAAGGGACGTAAAGACCTGTCTGCCTATGGCTGAATTTTATTATACCAATTTAAGCTAGAGGCCGACAGGTTCTAGTCTAACTACTTAAGAGGTTAGTAGTTAATAGTATGTTTATCCGCAGCAAATAAATAACTGTTAATCAACTAACTATTAACTTTCTTTATAACGCCCTAGTGCCTACGATTTTACGTTGGCATGCTTTAACCAGAGGTTGCGAAAAGCTCCGTCTTTATCATACATGTCTGCTTGGCGTTTGGTGTTAAATACACGATCCCTTGGGTCGTTACCAACGCCTGCAGCATAAATCCAGTTGCCATAATTGCTGGTTACATCATAGTCAATTAGCATAGATTCAAACCATGCTGCACCTGCTCGCCAATCTTGATTTAAGCGATGTACCAAATAGGACGCCACATTTTGGCGGCCACGATTGCTCATAAAGCCGGTCAGCTTTAATTCTTTCATGTTGGCATCTACCAATTCATCCCCTGTTTCGCCTTCTATCCATTTGCGAACAGTTTTGGGGTTGTATTTCCAAGTACGTGGCTCCTCTTTTATCCCTTCCGGGAAAAATATCTTACTGCCATAACGCATTGCAGTAAACTTGAAGAAATCACGCCACAACAATTCAAATTTTAACCAATAAGTGGATTTATTTTTTTCTACTTCTTCTTCGTACTTTTCTACTTCGTGGTAAATCGCTCTTGCAGAAATACAGCCATGTGCCAACCAAGGAGAAAACTTACTAGAATAATCTGCTCCAATCATTCCATTTCTGGTTTCCTTGTACACAGACAATTTCTCCGTATTCCAGAAATAGTGTTCTACTCTTTTCCAAGCTTCTAATGCACCTCCTTTGAAAGGCATTACCGCTCGATTATCCTCTTCTATTGGTTCATATCCCATTTGCGTTAAGCTAGGGACAGGCGTATCTTCTAATGATGGACTATTAACTTTTTCAGGACTAGAAAAGATATCTCTTACTTCGCTATACTTCTCTACTTTTCCGCGAAAGCGGGTAAAAACTTCAGGCATCTTTTCAATAGGGAAAGTAACATCTTCAGGATGTATCATTGGGCTATTGTGGAAATACTCGACACTCAAGTCTTCCTCTATCGCCTTTTCTACTTTGATTTCTTCGTAAGTGTATTCTTTGGAGCAGTAAACCGTTGTGCAATTGTATTGCTCTGCTATTTGAGGTAAGATATCTGCAGGATTGCCTTTCTTGATAATCAAGTTACTGCCTATTTCTTTAAGATGTTCTTTTAAGTCGTGTAGACATTCTAAAAGGAATTTCATGCGGTAAGGGCCTGTGCGTTGGAAGCCCCACTCATCTTCTCCAAGCCATTGTTCATCCAACACATAAACAGGCACAATTTCAGCATGATTATCCATTGCGGCTTGCAATGCCAAATGATCACTTAATCTTAAATCTGTACGAAACCAAAGTAGTCCTCTATTCATCTTTAAATACTATTTGCAGGGAAACAGCATTTGACGAAAGTTGTTGAAAAGCTAGTCCCGATTTAGGTCAGAACTAGCTTTCTTGACAATTAGATTATATTTTCGTAGCGACCATTTTTAAAATCTTCTCTTCTTCTGCTGCTGCTTCATCTACCACTTTTTGGCCTTTCGCCAAGATGTCTTCTACAAATGCTTTATCGTTTAAATCACCTGCGTTAATTTGCACATTTAAGTAGGCCCCTCGGATAGCTGCTCTTGCACATAAAGCACCTACACCTGCGTCAGATACAGAGTTGGGATTTCCAATTTCCGCCATAGCTTCGCATACTTCAAAACAGGCAAAAGCTTGCTCCATTACCTGATACGGTACCAAGATGGCATTTTTAGTAGCGTCCTGCATAGCAACTTTACGTGCTACTTTCTCTTCTGCTGAGCCTTTCGGCAAACGTACTGCTTCAATGATTCCATTAAATGCACGCGTATCTTCATCTACCAAGTGTAACAGATTGCGCTTTAACGCCTGACCTTTTTCTGCCCAAGTAGAAAACTCTTCCACTCTATCATCCCATCCACGCTTGTGAGCAGAAAGATTAGCCACCATTGTCGCTAATGCTGCACCTAGTGCACCGACATAAGCTGCGATAGATCCACCACCAGGAGCAGGACTTTCAGACGCCGTTTCACTAGCGAAACGCTCCAATGTCATATCTACCAATGGCGTATTCGTATCTGCTGCTAATTGGTATTCAATGATTTTCTTTTGTGGATCAAAAGGGCCTAATTCATCTAACCCTAATGATTTTACAGCAATTTTGATGATTTCGGATTCTGCAATTCCTGTTGATCTTCCTTGCTTACGCAAAAAGTAACAGCCTGCGTCTAGCATTACTTTTAGAGGAACTAAACCTACTAGCTCCGATCCCGTCACGCGAAGTCCGCGACTAATGGCACTCTTTTCTGTTTCATCAAAAGCGACATGCAAGGGTGTAGCCTTGATATCAGTCAAATTCATTGAAATCTGTGCTACTCCATATTCTTCAATAAACCAACCAATTGCTTTAACTGCTTTACAAGCACCTGGCAGGCGCATTGGCTCGCCATTTGCATCTTTTACAACTGGGCCAGTAATTGGGTTGCCTTCTCTTTTTAGTCTTCCCTTTTCGCGAATATCAAAAGCAACAGAATTTGCACGACGTACAGATGTTGTATTGAGATTGATATTGTAAGCGATCAAGAAGTCTCTTGCTCCTACTGCTGTCACACCTGCTTGTGGATGAAATGTGGCTGGACCATAATCTGGCTTCCATTCTGATTGGGTTACTTTATCGGCCATTCCTTCATACTCCCCAGCACGTACCGTCGCTAAATTTTTCCTTTCTGGTTTTGTTGCTGCTGATTCATACATATAAATGGGAAACGCCAGCTCTTCACCAGCACGTTTCGCTAATTGATGCGCATACTCGGCTACTTCTTCCATGCCAATATTCGCAATTGGGATAAGTGGACAAACATCCGTTGCTCCCATACGTGGGTGCTCCCCTTTATGCTTGCTCATATCAATCACTTCAATGGCTTTTTTCATCGCCTGAAAAGCAGCCTCGATGACTGGCTCTGGTTCCCCAACAAAGGTCACTACGGTACGATTAGTAGCTTTCCCAGGATCGACATCAAGTAGCTTCACACCTTCTACTTGCTCAATGACATCTGTAATTTGTTTGATTACCGTCAGGTCGCGACCTTCACTAAAGTTGGGAACGCACTCAATTAATTGTTTTTGATTCATGGTATTTACTTGGTTTTGATGAAGTACATAGACTTCACCAATTAGCTTTGTTTGTTATAAAGTTTATTTATTAGCACTGAATTACAATGACTTCACAACAAGTATTAAAGTACCAATCACCTTACACGTATGCGGAAGTCACGGTAATTCACAACAAAGGAAATAAAAAACGGCCATCCTATTGGATAGCCGTAGTAATTATTTTCACAAAGAATTGATCTTATTGCTGATCAATCTTTTATTTTTTAAAGCTTAATGACTTTTTGCACGAAAGTGCGCTCGTTTTCTTGAATACGCATCCAATAAATACCTTCTGGTAAATCAGTTAATGACAACTGGGATTCTTTTGATATCAGTTGTTGCTGAATTAATAATTGGCCTTTAGCATTAAAAAGTAAAGCTTGCGACTCAGTGGGGCTTTCGCCCAATTCAATCGTTAGCTCTGAATAAGTTGGATTCGGATAAACCAGTATATCCTTAGCAGTAAGCTCAAGTTTTCCTTGTCGAATAGGTGAAAAATCAAATGTTCCGTTATAGTCTACTTGTCGCAATCGATAATATATATTTTGCCCTCGTGGAACATCTTCATCAAGAAATTCATATCGCTGCTCGAGTGTAGTAGTACCTTGTCCATCTATCCAAGCAATAGGCAAAAATGATGATTCTGAGGCTAACCTTTTCTCAATCCAAAATCCTTTATTATTAAGCTCACTTGCCGTAGCCCATTTTAACAATAGAGCTTCTTCTCGTGGCTGTACACTAAAATCGATCAACTCTACAGGCAGTGCCGACATATAATTAGAGATACACAAACGGAGGCCCCATGAGCTGATCTCACCACCATCTTGGTTAAATACATCTTCCACACTTAATACCCAATTACCATTAATAGACTCCCCATTAAAATTGTCAAATGATTGGCTGGGCTGGTATATATTGCCATCTGTTGGTGGACAAGGGATATTTGCATTTGGATTGACCGATTGTGTATTGAAACCTAAATCAAAATCATTTAAGTTGCCACAGATACCGCCAAAGAGTGTTCTTGAAGTTCCATCTGGGCTAATTAAAGTAAAAAATAAATCGCTGACATAAGTGTGATCACCACTAAGATTGATGACATTCAAATCCTCAATAACTCCAGTGTCATCTATATTTAAATCAGAGGTATAAGTAGCTGGTGATCCGCTTGAAATAGCCACTGGCACATCACTGCTAATAAAATCTATACAGGGAACGGTTGTAAATGTGTTAGAAGCGGACCATGGCCCATTGCCACAATCCCCTATACCTCTAATACGCCAGTAATAGGTAGTTAATGGATCTAATTCAAAGTCAATAGCCCAATTTGAATTACTGGTATTGGTAGATGCTATAATATTATTAAAAGCAGGGTCTGTAGCAAGTTCAACATCATAAGTAGTGCTTGAAATATCACTTTGCCAAGTAAAAGTTGGAACGATGGAAGCCTCCATAGCATTATCAACTGGGCTCGAAGTTGTAATAAAACTTGGTGATTCTAGTCGATTTAGATAGAGCGTAATAGCCTTGTCTCCACTTGAACTACTAGCGTTTACGGTAAAACTGTAGGATCCCGTTATAATGTTTTGTAGGCCTGATACCGTTAAAGTAGTGCTTGCCCCGGGGCTAAGCATATTGCTACCTAAGTTGACTGTCAATCCACTAGGAACATTGGAAGTACTCAAATTAATAGTGCTAGAATAGCTGCTAAAGCTACTTGTTTGAATCGTGTATTCCACAGATGAATTAGGACAGCTTAAGATAATAGCAGGAGATGCCCCTAGGCCATAATCCGAACCACTAGCCCCGATATCAATTTGACCACCGTTAACATTAAAAAACACATTATTATCTCCTTCTACCATTATTCTAGCATTAGCAGTCGTTCCGGAAGGAAGAAGTACATATGCCTTACCATTATTCAGAACACTTGATGCAAGTACTGTGGAAAAATCTTGTCCATCATCAGCCAGATATATATTGACATTAGGACTATTAATTGGAGGAAGATCTGTAAATCCCTTGCTCCATTCAATTAAGACATATTGTCCTTCTGTCCAATTTGTGGCACCACTTTGAGAAGTGACTGTAAACGGACCGCCATTTTCGTCAACTGTGATATTGACATTTTGCTCACCTACACAGCCATAATCACTATTATTATCTCTCACGCTTACGCGAAATTCCAGATCTCTGCTCACGCTGGCTAACTCTTCCCAAGTAGGGTCACTACTATTCAAAGTAGCAGAAAGAGCTGGGAAATACCTTGTGGATTCGCTCGTTGGGTCAAAAGTGCGAAATAGCGGACCTTGGGTATTTGTTCCTGTGGGTGGCATCACTTCCCCCACCTCAGGGTCCCATTGCTCCCAACAATAAGTTAATAAATTAGATGCATCATTTACATCACTCCCCGTTGTACTCAGTCGAAATGGAGTAGAAATGGGTATCGTATGATCACCTGGATCTGTAGTTGTTGGCGCTGTGTTAGAAGTAGAAAGGATGGAAGCACAGCTTCCTCCTGTTCCAGCATTTGTTACAAAATTAGCCATTTCTAAAATACTGTATCCATGAAAATAATCGTCGCTATTAGATTGGACATTGGGATTACAAATACCTGCATATCCCATAATTGTAGAAGCACTGCCTGGTTCCATGGAAGCAGGAAAAGCACGATTGCAACTATTATTCTGCGTGTGATTACCTCCAAATTGATGCCCTACTTCATGAGCTACATAATCAATATAAAAAGGATCATTAATTGGATTTCCAAGTCCGGTCACTCCTCTGGCTTTACTCCCATTATTACAAGGTGATCTCAAGGAAGCAATTCCTCCTCCTCCTGTACTAAATACGTGGCCAATATCGTAGTTGGCTGACCCAATGACAGCATCTATATTTGACTGATTCTCGCCCAACATAGTACTACCACTATTATTTGTGTAGGGGTCCGTATTGCCATCGTAGTAAAAGATATCATCTGTATCTGCAATGAGTAAAAGTCGCACAGATACATCTCTTTCATATACTTCATTCACACGGTTGACTGCAGTTACTACTTCTGCTAGTACGATCGCTGCATCTGCTGCACTGTTGCCCCCATGATAATTAGAGTATTCGCCTGTAGTTGCCATAGCAAGCCGGTATGTCCTAAATTGGCAATCACCAACTACCCGTTGCACCTCCTTCTCCGTTGGCTCGTTAAATCGCTCCTTCTCAAGATCAGTATGACAACTAAACATGGAGGAGCGAATCGTATAATCTTTCTCAAAATAGGTCAAATAGTCTTGGCGATTCTCTCGATATACAGGATCTATAAATACTCTTCCTTTTGGGGTATTTAGATAAGCTCGAAACCCTTTATAAGTCCAATCTGCACGAATAGTGTATTTTGGATTTTTTAAAGACACCCCTCGAATGGTATAAATATTCGGATACTTTTGACTTAAGCCTTCTTCCATCATTTGATACTGTACGATTCGGAAGGTCATATCTTTTCCGTCAGGAAGTGGCACTTTAAGTTGAGTAGGGCTATCCGTCAAAGAAATATCACGCTCTTGTGGAGCCTCTTCAAGCAATGTTAGCAAACTGTTGGTGTCTAATCTGTAGGTCTTAAAAGAATCAGGAAAAAGGTCCTGCTTTCCTGTTTCAGGAATGGATGAGAAAGGAATATCGAGCCAAAGATTTTCCTGAGCGATACTCCATGAAATAAATAGAATAAATGATTGGGTCAGAATGATAGACTTCATAAAAAGTATATTAGAGATACATAAACTAGTTTTGAGCTGAGGCAAATTCTAGATTACTCAGAAAAAGATATCGCCCTGAGTATTTACCTGTGAGCATACTTGGGGAAAACTTATATAACTAGGGAAAGTATTACTTATTTATTTATAGCGGTAGTAAATATAACAATTATATGTATTATTTCACAACCGAGGATTGTTCTTGCTTAATGTTGGTTAAACGATATAATCTCATAATTGTTTAAACGCTTTCTAACCACCAAATTCTTGGAGGGAAACTCATTGAGTATTAAGCCCAAAAAGTTTTTAGCTAGACATCAACTACATCTTGATCGATCAAAAATTTAAGGTATTTGCCCTTTTATTATCCTGCAATATATCAGTTTCAAAACATAGAAACTAGCTATTTCTTCATCTATCCTAGTGAAGATAGAAATTACTGATTGATTTGTGTTATTAGCTCTTCTGATCCACTTACATCTACACCTTCTTTATTCCCAAATTCGATTGCTTTTTGAGCAGTTTTTTTAGCTTTTTTTAACTTGCCTAACTTATACAAAAGATGGGCTTTTGTATCAAGATTATAATACTTTTCATCTAACTGGATAGAAGCATCAATCCAGTTTAGAGCATATTTTAATAACTTTTTATCTTCAATGAGTTCATAAAAATACCAAGCAGAATTATTCAGTTCTAAAGGATGATTATTGAGGATTTTATGGTATTGAATACTTGCTTCTGCAAATTTTTCATAGTCTTTTGCTTGCTTATAATAATCTATTTCAAACTTGAGCATATAGTGCTCTCCTGAACCATCGGGGAAAGCCCTTCTAAAAGCTCTTCTCATTTGGTCTAGACTACCCTCTTGCTTTGTCTCTCTAATAGAATTAAAAATAATTTTTCTAATTTTTGCATCTATGTAAGAGTCACCAAATTGTTCTTTAAAATCTGCTTTATGCGCCAAAAGGTAGTCATAAGCAGCAGTATTAGTATTATCCAAGAAGTCTATGATATATCTACGCTGACCATCTGTTCCCCAATCTGTTTGTATTCGTAGATATTCTTCTACAACTTTTCTATGACTGTTATCTTGTGCTGCATAGGCAATTTTGGTAAGCGAGGTCAAAAAGTCAGGACTTCGTTCTCCTTCTTCAAATTGTTTCCACATACCCTCTAAGCGATATTGGGGATTTTGTGCAAGGCTACCTAAGCCAATAAAATCTTTTGCTCCTACAAAACCTGCCCTTCTATGCATGACCATTCCATTCCCATCAATATAAAGCAAATTAGGATATACTCTCACTGTATATTTTTTGGCGAAAGCCAGTCCTTCTCCTCGCTCCATATCCATACGCACATTGATGAATGTTGAATTGTAGTAATGAGCTACTTTTTTATCCGAAAAAACGTTTTTTTCCATCCGTTGGCAAGGGCCACACCATGTTGTATATGCATCTACGAATATGAGCTTACCTGTCTGCTTTGACTTAGCTAAGGCTTCTTCCCAACTACCTTTAAAAAATCGGATTTGAATTTTTTCTTTATTTTGCGAAAAGCAAAGTAATGGAAGGCTAAGCAAAAAAAGTAGTTGAATAGATTTCATGGCATTTGATTTTATCCCTCAATATAGTCAAAGATATCTTGTAACTTATATTAAAAAGCCCTGCTGCCATGGCAGGAATAGGCAAAAGGGCTTTGGGGAAGCATTTAGATATTGATTACCCCTGTTCTATCTTACGAATGAAAGCTTCAACCATTTTTACGTCTCTAGGGCTCTTTTTACCTGCTAAACCTTTAGCTTGAGCAGCGACTTTTAACGCTTTATCTTTTTTACCGTTAAGGTTTAAAATATGAGCATAAGTGATGTAATAGCGATATTCTTCTGATTTATCCGCTGCTTTTGCCGCATAGCCTTCAGCTTTTTCAGAAACCTCTTTGTTACCTTTAAAACTAGTGACCATGTCTGTTGCCAGATTATCTAAGGCTTGTTTATCCTTTTTGATTACTTTTTTGGCAAAATCCTTGGTAGCGTCTAGATAACCTTTTACATCTTTCATGGCTAGGCTATATTTCATTTTTGAGCGAATCTCAAACTCTTGAGCATATGATTGACAATACTCGTTCATTTTGTCAATTGCTCCATCCATCAAATCTTCAAATTCAAAGTCGATGGCTTTCTGCACATTCGTTTCGCAAGCGCCAATAATTTTTTCCTCTATCTCCTCTTTTGAATACAATTGTTCAATGGCATTACGTTGCTCGATGAAGTGATCAAAAATTTTTGAATCTGCATCAATGGTCGCTTCAAATAAAAAGCGCAAGTTAAATTCAGAGCTCAAATCTTTTTGTGACCGAAGGTATTCATTCGCAATTTTCAGGCTTGGTTTACCGGCCCTATTTAATGACCTTACATAGTTGTACATCAATTCTGGACTACGATCACCTTTTTCATATTTTTCTGCAAATTCTCCACTACGATCTGTCAACTGTAGAGCCTTTTGCCCTATCTTGATAAAGTTATCCACATTCTGTGCACCTTTGACTTTCTGTACAACTTCTCCATTCGCAGCGATATAAAAAAGCGTTGGAAATGCAGCCACGGGATATTTTTTTCGAAATTCCAATCCTTCCCCACGTTCCATATCTAATTTTAAGCTCACAAAGTTCTTATTATAAAACTTACCAACTTCTGCATCTGGGAAAACATCTTTTGCCATCCGCTTACAAGGGCCACACCAGACAGCATAGGCATCAACAAAGATCACTTTGTCTTCCTTTTTTGCTAATGCTAGTGCTTCTTCAAAAGTTCCATGGAAGAACTCAATTCCCTCTGCTTTCGCAAATATTACACTGAGGGCTATGGCTAATAAACTGACTATATATTTCATTTTTATACTGTTTTATATATTCTACACTTAAGCGGCTAGTCAAAATTACCTGTATAATAAAATTGTCCCCTCGAAAATAATCAGGAACTGACGACAGGAAAGTTACGCATGATTTTTGAACTGACTTTAAAGCCTGTCTGCCTCTGGCTGAATTTTATTTTACCCTTTTCAGCCAGAGGCTGACAGATTCTAGCCCAACTACTTAATTGCAAGATATGGTTTTAATTCTTTGAACTCCCAGACTGAAGTATATCTTCTGCAGCAATTAAAAATACTTTTGCGTCTCTTGCAAGTTCATGCGCTGGGTATTTCTTTAAAAATTTGTTAAAATATATCTTGGCTTTATCTTGATCTTTGAGGTTCTCGTAATAAGTAAAGCCCATTAGAAAGATACTCACTGGATGCAAGCGAGTATCAGGATAAGTATCGTAATATAATTGCCAATACTCAATAGCCTTTATATAATTTCCTAACCCTCTACTTACATCCGCTGCCATAAATACAAATTGCTTGCTTAAGGAGTCTTTTGGGTAGCTTTTTGCAAAAAGCATACATTTCTGAACAAAGCGATTCGCTTCGCGATCGTTAGTCGTAGTCGACACTTCAACACCCTTCAATCGCTCTTGGAGGCTTCGAATGCTGCTTAGCAAACTATCTTTATCCATCAAATTACTCTGTGCCATCAACATCGAACTAGCCATCATCAACAAACAGAGAAGTCGCCCTTTTTTATAAATACAAGTCATATTGTTCTTTTTAACTAAGCCAGAAAATAAGGCTTCTGATTTAATTAATATGTTATTATTCCGTTAATATATTAAACCCTTCGCAGATTCGCTCGTCCTAAGCATACATAACAAAACCCCATTCGCATTCAACAAAAATACTATTCGGCATGAGTAAAATCAAACACCTCTATTGGAGAGCTGGCTTTGGACTAAGTCCTCAAGAATGGGAGGAAAGAAAAAACTGGAGCATTGCTAAAGCTGTTGATCAACTTTTTCGTGAGGCTAAAGCAGCAGGTCCTCTCCAAGCTTTAAATGTTTCTTCATTAACTAAGAAACCTACGAAGGAGCAAAAAAAAATGGAACGCAAGTATGTTGGTCGACAAAATACTGCATGTTTAGTAAGAATGGCCAATCCAAATGAAAGCGCCTTCATGGAAAGAATGAGTTTATTCTGGCATGGCCACTTTGCTTGTTCTTCTAAACTTTCAAAATTGGCATTTAACCAAATTAATACTATTCGAAAACATGCCCTTGGCAATTTTAGAGATTTGGTTTTGGCTGTAGCCAAAGATCCATCAATGATCAGATACCTTAATAACCAACAAAACAAAAAAAATAAACCCAACGAAAATTTTGCCCGCGAACTAATGGAACTCTTCACCATCGGAAGAGGCCATTATACCGAACAAGATATCAAAGAGGCAGCAAGGGCCTTTACGGGATGGTCCAGCAATTTAAGTGGTACATTCATCTTCCGACGCCGCCAACATGATTTTGGAACAAAAACATTTATGGGTAGAACAGGTAAGTTCGATGGTGATGAAATCATTGATATTATTTTGGAGCAACGTGAAACAGCCCAATTCATTTGTACAAAAGTATATCGCTATTTTGTCAATGAAATAGTAGATACTAGAATCGTCGATCAGTTAGCTACACAGTTTTACCAATCTGACTATAATATTGAAGCACTGATGCGTAGCATTTTTACTAGCGATTGGTTTTATGACAAAAAAAATATAGGCACCAAAATCAAATCACCAGTAGACTTAGTAGCAGGCATTAGCAGAAGCTTAAATATTCGATATGATAATGAACAAGCCCTCATCTTTATCCAAAAGGCACTCGGCCAAATACTATTTAATCCACCAAATGTAGCAGGTTGGATAGGAGGAAAAGCGTGGATTGATAATGCTACGATGATGCTGCGCCTCAACTTAGTGAATTATTTACTATATGCTTCAGATGTAGACTTTAGAACAAAGAGTAATCTAAAAGCGAGTGCTCGTAACAAAGCCATGAGGAAGTTAGAAGCAAGGGTAAACCTGGCTCCACTGCAACAAATATTATCCACCAATAATCAGGAAAGAACAATAGAAGAACTATCTGATTTCTTGCTTCAACGTGATCCGGCAGTCGATAAAAAACTGATTCAGCAATATGCCCAGAGTGGTACTGGTCAAGATTTCATAAAAATGGCCATTGCAAGAATCACTTCCTTACCTGAATATCAGTTGTGCTAAATCTATTTTAAAAACAATTCCTCCTAGGAGTTAAAACATAAATAATGAAACGTCGTAATTTCATAAAATCATCTGCTCTTGCGTCTACTGCCCTTTGGGTACCTTCTTTTCTTAAGGGCCATTCCACTGACACCCTACTAAAAACTAGAAGCGGAAAAATACTTATTGTTATCCAATTAGGTGGTGGCAATGATGGGTTAAATACTATTGTCCCCTACCGTAATGACCTTTATTATAAATACCGACCAAGCTTAGGCATCAAACAAAAAGAGGTGTTAAAAGTGAGTGAACAACTCGGCTTTAACCCTGAGATGCAAGCCTTACAATCCCTTTATGATCAAGGATTACTTGGTGTTATCAATAATGTGGGTTATCCCAACCCTGATCGCTCTCACTTCCGTTCAATGGATATTTGGCACACGGCTAGCGATAGTACTGAATATCTAAGTACAGGCTGGCTTGGACGCTATTTAGATAGTGACTGTAAAGGTTGTATAACTCCTTACCATGCATTGGAAGTGGATGATAGTTTAAGCCTAGCTATGAAGGGTATATACAATAGTGGATTCGCAATGGGGGATGCAAAACGTTTGCGTAAAGCAACTGATAATAGGTTTTTGAAAGCCATTGCTCAACAAGAGCACGATCATGATCACGAAAATATAGAATACCTGTATAAAACAATGATTGATACCCAGCACTCTGCTGAATATTTGTATCAACAGTCCAAAGTATACCAGTCCAAAGTAAAATATCCGAATACGCCTTTCGGCAAAGATTTAAAACAAATTTCGGAACTCATCACTGCTGATACAGATACCAAAGTATATTATACCAGCCTCACTGGATTCGACACACACGCTAATCAAAAAGGCAAACAAGGCCGACTACTTAAGCAATATGCAGAGGGAATGAAGGCCTTAGTAGAAGACCTAAAAAGGAATAATCTACTAAATGATACTTTGATTATGACCTTTTCTGAATTTGGACGAAGAGTGAAACAGAATGGCAGTGGTGGAACTGACCATGGTACGGCCAATAATTTATTCTTAATTGGTGGTAATCTACGTAAAGCTGGATTTTTTAATAACGGTCCAGATTTGCAAAAGCTAGATAAGGGAGACTTGATTTATCAAGTTGACTTCAGAAATATTTATGCGACTATTCTAGAAAATTGGCTGGAAGCAGATGCCCCTGCTGTGCTAGGCAAAAATTTCACAAAACTCAATATACTCTGAGACAGGAAGTAGCAGGAAGTCCTACTTCGTGCAAATATAAAGACCGTGAGGCAAACTGCCTGCGGTCTTATTTTATAGAAATAATTGGTTTTGGACGAAGGCAAAGTTGATCTAAATCTGCTAAGCTTCCGCTAAATACATTAAAGTCAACGTTCCCTTTGACGCCTTGTACCTTTCCGTTATCGCCATACTGCCAGAAATCCCAGCCCTTTCCACAGGCTAGAATAGGTTCTCTAGAATTATACCGAGCAATCCATTTCGGGTATTCATCAAAATGCCCTGCCAGATATTTATTGTAAAACTTCACATTCGTGTAAATGATTGGACGAATGCCGTATTTGATTTCTATAGTATACAACCAGCTTCTTATCCCTGTAATCAAATCCACTTTGGACACTCCATCTAAGACTTCGACATCTAAGACAGGGGGCAAATCACCCATTTCTAAGTCTACCCGATTCGAAAAATTTTGAATTTGTTCATCAACAGCTACTCTAGGCCGAAAAAAGTGGTAAGCCCCTCTTCGCATTCCTGCCTCTTTGATACCTTCCCAATTATCACAGAAAAGGGTATCATTAAAACTTGCACCTTCTGATGCCTTTACAAAAGCAAAGTGTATATTCTGGTTTGCAACCTGTTGCCAATTGATATGCGACTGATAATGAGAGACATCCAAGCCATGCACTTGAAAATCTTCCATCCTAATCGTCCGCCGATTGCAGGAATATCCTAGAAGAACAAATAACAAAATGAATAAAAAATACCTTCGCATTTTCAAACCTTAAAATGATACAAAATTAGACTTTTCTAGTGCATAGAAAAACTAAATAATTCGAAACCACGCTGCGTTGGCTTGAGCGGACCTTTAAGTTTTGTTTGTTTGAAATAGAAAGTAGATTATTTAAATATTGGTGAGGTGTATTGCTTTAACAACTGATAAATTCTTAATTATAAGAATACCACAGTTTGGCGCCCGATGGCTTTATTCCCAGTAAAGCCAATCCAATACAGTAAAATCTAGTTTCTCAATCTTCTAAAGCCTAAAAGCTTTTACTTTCACTTATGTTTCAATCTTACACAATTATAACGAATAAAAATCGGAAAAGATACACTTCTAAGCCTAATTATTGACAGGCAGGATACGATTTTACAATAAGATTATGTTGAAAATTATAAATATATAAGATTAGTGTGGCCTCAAAACATTTCAATGGGAACAAGTCTCCAGCATAATATGCAACATTCGATTGCTGAAAGCTATTAAATTATCAATAAAATTAGCTAAAGTGAGTGTTTAAACTTGAACAAAAATTTGAGATTGTTATTTTTGATAGAGTAAGTAGACGTAAAGAATGGTCTTCAGTCATTTATTTTTCTAAAATAATGTATACGAACGACCAACAAAAAGTTCGGAGCGTTAATTTGGTGAAATATTAAGAAAAGATAAACTAGCATCACTTAGCCCAATTAGTTAGAGGATGCTTTGAATTTATTAATTAGTCTTATTCTGCTACTAATACTTTAATATTTCGTTCAAAGACACTCATTTATTTCGAAAGCATCCAGAAATGGCTAAGATCGAAATCTTTGGTCCCATTTAAACTAATTTATTGACAAAATTCGCTGAAAGAACAAGCTTCCAAGTATGCTCTAAAACACTAAAAATTTAACTTATGAAACTATCCTACATCCTAGCCTTTCTTGGCATTATCTTACTTGTCAACTGTTCTAATATTAATCCACCTGCATTATGGATCTTCAAAAAAGACTTAGAAGAACTTCCTTTGGATAAGTTAAAGTTACCACAAGGCTTTAAGGTAGACATTTATGCACAGGGCGTCGTCAATGCACGTTCCATGGAACTTTCGCCCAATGGTACTCTTTTTGTAGGGACACGAAGCGAAGGTAATGTTTATGCCCTAAAAGATACAAATGGCGACATGAAAGCAGATCAAGTTTATACCATTGCACAAGACTTAAAATTACCAAATGGTGTAGCTTTTAGAGATGGCGACCTCTACGTAGCTGAAGTCAATAGAGTTATTAAATTTGAAAATATTGAAGAAAAGCTAGATAATCCTCCCACACCAAAGATTATCTTTGATCAATATCCAGAAGAAACACATCACGGATGGAAGTTTATCGCCTTTGGGCCTGATGACAAATTATATATTCCTGTAGGTGCCCCATGTAATATATGTGAATCAGAAGATCGCATTTTTAATACCATCACAAGGATCAATCCTGATGGTAGTGGCTTTGAAATTGTACATGAAGGCGTCCGCAATACGGTTGGTTTTACTTGGCATCCAGAAACTGGAGATATTTGGTTTACCGACAATGGTCGTGATTGGTTAGGGGATGATTCTCCGGCTTGTGAATTAAACCATGCATCGAAAGATGGTATGCACTTTGGTTATCCATATTGTCACCAAGGTGATTTGGCTGATCCTGAATTTGGAGAGAAGCGCCCTTGTTCTGATTTTAAAGCACCTACTCGTAAATTAGGTCCTCACGTAGCACCACTCGGTTTAGAGTTTTATACAGCAAACCAGTTCCCTGAGGATTATAAAGGTCATCTATTGATTGCAGAACATGGATCTTGGAATCGCTCCAAAAAGAGTGGTTACCGCATTATGCAAGTAAAATTAGATGGCAATAAGGCTGTGTCTTACGAACCATTCATTGAAGGCTGGCTAGAAGTAGAAGAGGATGATGCTTGGGGCAGGCCAGTTGATTTAGAGTTTTTACCAGATGGTTCTATGCTTATTTCTGATGATTATGCCGATGTTATTTACCGCGTTTATTACGAGGGCTAAATTCACGTACCCCTTATACGAAGTTTCCATTGTGCGAAGTTCAGAACTTCGCATAATAGAAACTTTCAGTACTATTGGTTTTTTTGAGTTTTCAACCAAATAGAAGGCGAAACGCCTTCAACCTTTTTAAAAAATTCATTAAAAACAGATTTAGAATTAAATCCACATTCATAAGCAACACCTAGAATAGTATAATTGCTAAAACTAGGGTCTGGAGCCTTTCTCTTAAACTCTGCCAACCTTAATTTATTCACGTACTCATTGAAGTTTGTGCCAATTACCTTATTGAATAACCACGAAAGACGGTTAACATTTAGGCCGATCTTTTTGGCTAAAGTTCGTAAACTTAAAGTTGGTTCCTTATACACTTTTTTATCCATCATAAGTTGCTCCAATTTCTGAATATAAGCTTCTTGCTCATCTGGCGATAGTAAGGCTTTTACTTCTTTTTTAGGGGATATTGTTTCAGTAAGTGGTTCGTCAAAAACAGCATTAGCTAATTGCCGAAATTTAGGGTTTGACTTTAAGGGATTATTTAATGGATCATGCTGAAAATTGATATACTGACTTAGCCTATTTTCTATCCCCCAAGAAAGGCATTCAAGAGCCTCTTCTTCTTTACCATCATACAACAGCGTCCAAAATCGCCAAGGAAGATATACATCACTAAAGTCATCAGCTTCTATTGTAGCAATCGATTTGCCTTCATTGATAGCATCATATAATGACTCAAAAAGTTGTGATTCCATCAAGGACTTACTTGATTGAACTAATCCGTCTAGTGCTGCTCGATTACCCATCAAAATGTAGCAATTCGCACTTACTTGACGCGGAAATTCAGCCTTTGAATCCATTTGTAACGCCTTGTCAAAGCATTCCAAAGCAGCAGAAAAACACTCTTGCATGTAGTAAATATTACCTTTAGTAAAGTAGTGATTGGATGACAGCGGATTGACTTCAATCGCCCTGTTGATATAATCCAAAGCAGCTTGAAAACTTCCTAAAGCAAGATGGCATTCAGCGGCTGATTCTAATGCTTCAGGATCACTAGGCTGGTGTAGTAAGGCTTGTTTTAAGTGCACTAGCGCCTTATTCGGTTGCCAATTTACCCAAAGGGTTTTATTCGCTAAAGCAAAATATGCTTCAAAGTTATTGTTGTTAAGCTTAAATCCTTGGTTGAAGTAATATCCTGCCAATTGCAAAGCTTTTTCTTTATCCATCAAGCCCCAAGTGGCCAAATATCCATAACACTGTACCAATCCAAAAAAAGGTTTATAAAAACTAGGATCTATTTGGATGCTACGCTTGTAATACTCTACAGCAGTATTGAGTTCATTAACATCCCATTTCAGCTGATAATATCTACCTTTTAGAAAAGCAGAATAGGCATTTAGATTATTTGTATCGGGCATAACAAGCTGATCCTCTATTTCAAAGTGACCAAAATTTTCACGGATTTGATCCGCAATTAACAAGCTAATTCTGTCTTGCACCTCAAAAATATCCTCAATATTTAGCTTGATCCTTTCCGACCATATTTGAAAACCATCTTTCGCTCGTATGAGTTGCGTATTTACTCGAACTCGATTTTGAGATTTGCGAATACTACCTTCCAAGATGGTATTTACCCCTAATTCTTTGCCGATTATACGAATATCCTTTGCCCTGCCTTTGTAGGCAAAAGATGACGTTCTCGCTGTAACCTTTAATCCAGGAATTTTACCCAAAGCATTGATCAGTTCTTCGGTAACACCATCAGCAAAATACTCATTTTCTGACTCTGGGCTAGTATTTTCAAAAGGTAAGACAACTATGGATTTCTGTATATTCAAAGTGCTGAATAGTTTTATTCAAAAATAATCAATCTAAAATACAATTTTAAGCAAGTTCGGAATTATACCTTGGAGGTTCGAAATCATCATTCCGGACGATTAGTCGGACGTATTGGGTGACTTTTGTAATGATATCAATACAGCAAAAGTTAATTTCAATCAAGTCTCCATTAATCATCAGCACATGAAAAACCTTGTGAAACTTTTATTCCCATTCTTACTCATATCGTGCAATATGAAAAATATTGACATGCAAAGTATCGCAAATAAAACAGTAAATAATAAGTCTATTTACGGAACCGTATTTAGTGTCCTAAAAAATGACTCCATCCATACTTATTCCTCTGGCAATATATCGGATACCACCCAGTACTTTATCGCAAGTATAACCAAATTATACACAACTACCGTTGTACTTAAACTTAGAAGCGAAGGAAAGCTTACACTAGATGATCGAATCGGAAAATACCTTTCAGTAGAAGTAATGAAAGACTTACATGTTTACAAAGGAAAGGACTATTCAAATGAAATTACAATCAGACATTTACTCTCCCAAACATCAGGCCTACCTGATTATTACGAAGATAAACCCAAAGATGGTGAACCTTTACTGGAAGAACTCTTGTCTGGAAAAGATCAATTCATCAAGTTTGAAAGAGTGGTTGATCGAGCAAAGAAAATCCCTCCTAAATTTGCCCCAAGAGCAGATAAGGCACATTACTCAGACACCAACTGGCAACTCTTACAAAAGATAGTAGAAACGATAACAAGTCAAACTATCGTTGATTTATTCCAGCAATATATCTTCGATCCACTAGACCTAAAAAAGACCTATGTCTTCCTAGATGTTAACGATACACGTCCTATTCATTTATACTATAAAAAAGCCCCATTATACATTCCTAAAGCAATATCTGGCTTTAATGCTGATGGAGGGATTGTTTCCACTAGTCAAGAAAGTGTCCAATTTTTAAAAGCTTTTTATTCAGGAGAACTTTTCCCCAAAACCTATTTAGCTGAAATGCAAAACTGGAACAAGATCGTTTTCCCTCTTCAATATGGTATGGGAATAATGAGGTTTAAATTGCCCGCTATTATGACAGGAGGTAATGCACTAGATATCATCGGCCATGCAGGTAGCTCAGGTGCGTTCGCCTTTTATGACAAAGAGAAGGACGTATTTATTGCCGGTACCGTCAACCAACTGAGTGAACGAAGTGCTTCTTTTAAATTGATGGCCCAAGTATTAAATAATCTGTAAAAAACATCTTGCTTTCCTTATTTTTTGTAAAAAGAGTAGTAAATAGGAAAATGAAGATCCAATAACTTTAAAATAAGGAATCTTAAAAAAAGCATAACTGGTTACAATATTTCAACAGAGATAATCACAATTAAAATGATCAGGATAAACCATAAATATCAAGCAATTAGCATCTGGATAATATTATTAGTTGTTCTATTTAGCTGTAGCGAAAATAAAAAACCACCTGTAAAGACACAAGGAGGTGCAAATCTCCTTTTCCCCCAAACAGCTCTTGAGAAGGAAGATCTCGCTTTTGTTCCTATTGAAGGTGATACTTCCATTTATGGACCTACTGCGATAACACGAAACATATTGCAAGATCGAAATGGGATTATTTGGTTTGCAACCTGGAATGGGATTATCAGTTATAATGGAGAGTTATTCACTAATCATACCAATAAAGAAAATTTAAGACAATACCATGTTTTTTCATTATTGGAAGACCAAAAAGGAAATTTATGGTTTGGTACTATTGGTGCAGGTATTTACAAATATGATGGCAATACCTTTACAAACTTTACAATAGATGATGGCCTAGTTGGCAATGAGGTAGGCGAAATATATGAAGATAAAACCGGTAATATCTGGTTTGGAACATCAAAAGGTATCAGTATTTATAATGGTCAGTCTTTTAAAAATTATACGAAGGAAGATGGATTACTCGACAATGATATCAATACCATAATTGAAGACCAAAATGGATTGTTTTGGATTGGGACTAGAGGGATAACGTATACCTTTGATGGTAACTCTTTTTCTAAAATCCAAAGCCCAAATGGCTCAGATTTTGTAAATACCCGAGACATTATTGAAGACCGAAATGGAAATTTATGGTTTGGAGGAGGAAGTGGTCTTTGGATCTATAAAGATCAATCCTTTGAGCAATATGCTGCCAATTTTGTAGGCTACCTCTACGAAGATTCAAAAGGTCAAATTTGGACCAGTTATGCCAAAACCACGAGATACTGGGTACTTTCAAAATATGATGAACAAGTTCCATTCGCTAATAATAAAACACCAGAAGAAATCGACTTAGGTGAGCAGATGTTATTTGGTATTCTCGAAGATCATAATGAGAATATCTGGTTTGGTCATTTAGAAGGTATTGGGCGTTATAATGGAACTTCCTTCGATTACTTTAAAGCTCCTAATCAGCTTCCAAAAAGTTAGCACTTTAGCAAAGCTAGTCCACATTCAATGAATTGCTAAATAAAGAAAAATTCTTCTTTTCGTACTTTTTTGTTTAACAATCAATACCAATTCATTTTTACATCTTAAACAAAACCACCATATTGCTGTTGATGAATCGTATTCAATCCTGAAAACTCATTCGGAATCTATTAGTACCTAATGGCGAGTATACGAAAAGCTGTTGGTGAACAATAGGTATTAATCAGCACTTAGCTTGTTCAATGAATACATTTTCAAACAAAACCTAAAAATACTACAGTAATTTGGGAAAGAAGACAATAGTAATTGGTTCTGGTTTTGCAGGCCTTTCTGCAGCCACCAATTTAGCAGATAAAGGTTATGATGTTACCCTTTTAGAAAAGAACGCCATACCTGGTGGACGCGCTCGTAAATTCGAGGCAGAAGGGTTTGTCTTTGACATGGGACCTAGCTGGTATTGGATGCCCGATATTTTTGAGCGTTACTTTAATCGCTTTGGCAAATCCGCATCTGACTATTATGAATTAAAACGATTAGATCCTTCCTATACTATTTTCTTTGGTAAAGATGATGAAATGCACGTTCCTGCTAATATGCAGGAACTAGAGGCAATGTTTGAACGCTATGAAGCCGGAAGCTCAAAAAATTTAAAGAAGTTTTTAGCGGAAGCGGAATACAAATACCGTGTAGGAATTAATGAATTCGTATTCAAACCAAGTCATTCCATCATGGAGTTTGCAGATTGGAGAGTGATCAAAAGCATGTTTCGATTGCAAATGTTCCAGTCTATGTCTTCGCATGTAAGAAAACTCTTTAAACATAAACAATTAATTGAGTTATTAGAGTTTCCTGTACTATTCCTTGGTGCAACGCCTGAAAACACCCCTGCTATGTACAGTTTGATGAATTATGCGGATATGGCCTTAGGCACATGGTATCCAATGGGAGGGATGCATGAAATCATCAAAGGGATGGTAAGCTTAGCAAAGGAAAAAGGGGTACAAATCAAACTCAATCAGGAGGTTAAGCAAATCTATGTGCCCAATGGCCATGCCACCAAGGTCATTACGCAGGATACCGAATATGATGCAGATGTCATCGTAGGAGCAGCAGATTATCATCATGTAGAGCAACAGTTGCTCCGGCCTGAGCATCGCCGCTATAATGCGCAATATTGGGCTAAACGCACAATGGCACCGTCCTCTTTATTATTCTACTTGGGTGTCAACAAAAAGTTGAAAAATCTTCATCACCATAATTTATTTTTTGATGAAGACTTTACACAGCATGCCATTGATATATATGACCAACCAAAGTGGCCAGAGAAACCATTATTTTACACTTGCGTTCCCTCTATTACGGATCCATCTGTCGCACCAGAAGGACATGAAAATGTCTTCTTATTAGTACCTCTTGCTCCAGGTTTGGAGGACACCCCAGAAATGCGAGAAAAATATTTTAATATCATAATGGATCGCCTAGAAAATCTAACTGGCCAAGAAATACGTAAGCATATTGTATATAAGCGATCATTTGCACACAAGGACTTTGAAAAGGACTACCACGCTTTCCGCGGAAATGCTTATGGCCTTGCAAATACGCTATTCCAAACGGCTTTCTTAAAGCCTAAATTAAAAAGTAAAAAAGTTAAAAACCTTTATTATACAGGGCAGTTAACTACTCCTGGCCCAGGCGTTCCGCCTTCTTTAATCTCAGGAGAGGTTGTCGCCAACGAAATCGCCAAGCGATTCTAGATAAACGATGACGAACAAACAGCATTAACGAAAAAGTTAGTTATTAATGGTTAAAGGTCAATAGTCCTAGCATCATTCTAGCACGCCATTAGCCATTAATTGTTCAACACTAACTAGTGAATGACTCAAAAATTAATGGACTGAAAATTGACTTGAATTATGCTAGACTTGTACAGCAAAACTTGCATGGAATGTAGTAAGTTAATTACTAATAGATACAGCACTTCCTTCTCCATGGGAATTAGAGTGTTTGATCGTCGCCTGAGAGCACCTATTTACGCAGTCTATGGATTCGTTCGTTTTGCTGACGAAATTGTGGATACTTTCCATGATTATCCAAAAGCTGAACTGCTTGAACAATTCCGCCAAGACACTTATGAAGCCATTGAGAAGAAAATAAGTTTGAACCCTGTTCTACAAGCCTTTCAACAAACTGTTCATAAGTACCATATTGAAATGGACTTGATTGATGCTTTCTTAGATAGTATGGAAATGGATTTGCACTTCCATACCTACGAAGATGCCTTGTACAAGCAGTACATTTATGGCTCTGCAGAAGTAGTAGGTTTGATGTGTTTACGTGTTTTCTGTGAAGGAAATGATGAAGAATATCAACGTCTCAAAGCACCCGCTTGCAGTCTTGGTTCTGCTTTTCAAAAGATCAATTTCTTGAGAGATATGAAGAGTGATTTTGACGATCGAGGCCGTGTTTATTTCCCGGGCGTTGATTTTACACAATTCACTTATGAAGATAAAGTCCTCATCGAAGCGGATATCAAAAAAGATTTTGATGATGCTTATAAGGGTATTATTCAACTACCCAAAGGCGCTCGTTTTGGAGTTTACTTAGCATATGTTTATTACACAAATTTATTCCAAAAGATAAAAAGTGCAACACCAGCAAAAGTCAAACAAGAACGGATTAGAGTAAAGGATAGTAAAAAAGTATATCTACTATTTCGTTCTGCATTGGTAAACCGTTTGAATATCTTTTAGCCTATGTCCACTATCGCAAAATCAGTTGATCCAAAGTATACACGCATTGCTATTGCTTTTTTACCCTTCTTATTGGTTGCAAGTATTTGGGCAACTGATTTTGTTCGTGCTAATAATTTTGTACTCAATGTAAATAAAGTACAATTGTTCTCCTTTTTAGAATCTTCCTATACCTACTTCTACCTTCATATCTTCACCTTTGTGCCCGTATTTTTGCTATCGTTTGATAGCAGAGTACATTATTATCGGAAGTGGAAATATCTCCTACCAGCAGTAGTTATTGTAGCTGGTATCTTTATTGCTTGGGATGTTTTTTTTGCAGAGCAGCAAGTATGGGGATTTAATAAACGCTACCTTTCGGGAATGTTTCTATTCGGCCTACCTCTAGAGGAGTGGCTATTCTTTTTTACAGTGCCTTTTGCCTGTGTTTTTGTATACGAGTGCTTGAACTATTATATCAAAGCAGACTTACTCAAATCTGCGGAGCCTTATATTACGCCTACTCTTATTGTTGTTTTTTTGATTATTGGTTTATGGTTTTGGCAACATATTTATACCAGTACTACTTTTTTATTGTCTGGCTTTTTCTTGCTGTTTCACTATCTATTTGTAAGTAGTGTTTATCGTAGTCGTTTTTATTTTGCTTATCTTATCATATGGATTCCATTCTTGTTAGTCAATGGTATCTTGACTGGCGGATATACACAAGAACCTATTGTCATTTATAACCCTGAAGAATACCTTGGCATTCGAATCACCTCTGTCCCTTTGGATGATTCTGTGTATAATTTTTTAATGTTAATGGGTATCATCACTCTTTTTGAATATTTCCGTCCAAATAAAACAGGACAGGAAACACCTACCAATTAGGATTTTCCAAATCTCAAACAGGCTTCCATTTAGAAAAAAATCAAAAAGAACTATTTATTTTTTCACTACGCAAAAACACTGCGCAGTAATCCTACTATCTTTGAATTGTCAAAAGCGACAAAGAAGAAACAAATATGATTTTATACTCGAATGGGGACTTAATCTTATGGTTGGTCCTCATTTTTAGAACTTTTTCCCACAATGATCATTTGTTGATTTGAAATCATAAATGGCACAAGAAATATAGATAGATGGTAGTGAGTAAAGGTATTACTTCGTTGAGACCGATAAGACACACTTGACAATTATTCTCTGTATGACATTCTTAGTAGTTTGCCCGAACCCGTGCCTGCCAGCAGGCTGGAATTGGTACAATAAAATTTCACTTTACACTAAAAGTGGTAGTGAGCCTAAAAGCAGAAAAATGAACCGACCAATTTCGTCAGCTTGATACAAAGAAAAACGGTACACTTTAAGGGTGCTTGAACTAAGCTGATATCAAAGGATCTTGAGCAGCAAATCTTTGCGAAAAACAAGTGTATTACTTCGTAATCTCAACTTAGACCTACACTTATCAATTTTCTCCGAAAATTTTAAATTCTAAAAAATCAAATATACCAATAAAGTAGGACTTAGGTCCGCTTCACTTTAAATCATTCACTATGGCTTTGTTCAATAGAAAATCCAGCAGAAAGAAAACAGAAAAACCGATTAATCGTGCAGGAGGACAAGCATTTGTGCAAAGTCCTAAAATGCACTTAGCTTCCTTATTATTAACCTCATTTGCTCAAGATCAACATTATCGTTCTGCAGATGATACCTTTACAGAAGCATGTCAATTATTGACAAAAGTCGATCCTTTATTTGCTGCTAAAGCAACGATCTTCGCTCGTAAAGAGTTTGGAATGCGTTCTATTTCACACGTATTAGCAGCTGAATTAGCAGCTTACGTCTCAGGACAAATATGGGCCAAAGACTTCTATAAGCAGGTTATTAATCGCCCAGATGATATGTTAGAGATTGTTACTTACTTCCGTAAAAAAGGAGGAAAAGGCTTGCCTAATGCGATGAAAAAAGGTTTTGCGAGAGCATTCGATCAATTCGATAGCTATCAAATTGCTAAATATCGTGCTGATGCGAAGTCTATAAAATTGGTCGATTTAGTCAATATGATTCATCCAAGGCCGACTCCTAACAATGAGCAAGCGTTAAAAGGATTGATCAATGGGACTTTGAGAAATACCCAAACATGGGAAGCAAAATTATCTCAAGCAGGTCAGGATGCTAAAAATGGGATAGAGAAAAACCGAATGAAAAGAAAGGTCTGGGAAGATTTGTTGTTGAACAACAAATTGGGGTACTTTGCACTGATTCGCAACTTACGAAACATCATGGAACAAGCGCCAAAGATGATTGATGTTGTATGCGATCAATTGCAAGATCCTAATCGAATCAAAAGATCTATGATTTTACCTTTCCGTTTGATCACTGCTTATATGCAAATTGACCAAAAAGATAAAGATGGACGTAAAATGGCAAAAGCATTAGACAATGCCATCAATATCGCTTGTGAGAATGTGCCTAGCTTGAAGAATTCTTTGGTAGTAATTGATAACTCAGGTTCAATGGCTAGCCCTGTGGCGAAGTCGAACCATATCAAATGTAATCAATTGGGTGCTGCATTCGCGATGATTTTAGCGAAGAAAAGTAATACAGATATCATGGAGTTTGGAACAAAGGCTCGTTATATTCCTTATCGTTTGAAATCATCAGTAATGGAATTTGCCATAAACTTCGAACGTAATAACAAAGTTGGACATGGAACGAACTTCCATTCTATTTTCGAAAAAGCTAATAAGGCTTATGATAGAATTGTCATCTTCTCTGATATGCAAGGATGGATAGGATACTATTCTCCAGAGAAAACATATACGAAATACCGAAACCGTTACCACGCTTATCCATTTGTTTATTCTTTTGATTTGCGTGGATATGGAACTATGCAATTCGCCGAACATCAAGTATACCAATTAGCTGGATTCAGCGAAAAAGTATTCGATATGATGGTCGCTGTAGAACAAAATCCACAAGAATTGATTGATCGAATTGAAGGGATTGAACTGTAGCAATATCCTTGTGCGATTTTTCTGTTTATAGCGGGTTCGTACAAGGGTTATTGTTTAAGGTAATATGCCCAAATAGTAGTTCAATTACTTACTGTAAGTAGTTTGTAAAACCAATACTGAGGAAGAAGACTTACTGAAGTACTATAGAGCAAAATCCTTATTTATTAGCCGCCATACATCCTTATCCGTCTGATAAAAAATGGCTACTACGTAAAATAGGCTCTCCTCTTTAGGTTTTAGTGTCTCTTAAAAACAGGTCGGTTCATCAAAGGACTTCATCTCTTTGAATCCATAGCTAAATTGATGCTGCTTATCCAAACTCATTTCATCAGGTGGAAGAAATAACTTCATATAAGTATTAGGAGAATTAGGAATCGCAACAGAATCCCTTGAAAAATTTACATTTCGTTCAATAACTTTATCTGTTTCATTGACCACTCGTGTGAAAAATACTAAGTAACTATAATTAAAATGGTCGCTTGTTGGCCCAGAATATGGCCCTCCTTTTGGGAAACTATTCATACCATCTGTTTCTGACTCGCTATACCATTCAACATCTGTAATCTAACCCTCTAAGAAAGAACAAAATAGTAGCATAAACACTAAAAGTAGGATGGATTTCATAATTCCTACTTTTGTAATAACCGCTACATGCATCTACTATTAATGAAAAATAAAGATTTTTTGAGTGAAAAAATCTTTTCCTGACCTAATCCTTACAAGATAAACCCCTTCAACCAGTGAGCTTGTATCTATCGAATAAAATTTACCAGAATTCAGATTTGTTTGAAAAATATTTTCACCTAATGTAGAAATTAGTTCTAATTCAAACTCTTCTCCAAAATCAGTTTCAAGCCAAATATTTATCTTTTCGTCTGCAGGATTAGGAAAAATTTTCCAGTCAAATTCTTTTTTATTGCTAAAATTAGAGCTGATAAAATCAACCTCTACAGAATCCGCATACATACAATTATTTGAATCTATAATGCTAACCATATAATTCCCCGCAACTAATTCGTTAATGAACTCTCCTTCTTGAACTGGTTCTGTTTGCCAGGTTATTTGGTATGGAGGAGTTCCTCCTTCAGGAAATGCAAAAATGGAACCTAAATCCGCACCAACTTGTGGATTAGTTTCAAAAGAAGCCGTAAGTTCTGTAGGCTCTATAATTTCAAAGCTCTCTATTATTGAGTTTCCTGTTCCATCAGTAATAGTAACTTCATAGTTATCAGCTCCTAAGTTTTCAGCAAAATCGCCAGAAATATCTTCTCGATCCCAACTAAAACTAACTGGTGGAATAGCATAAATATCAAGAGAGATAGACCCTGTACTATCATTAAAACATAATGGATGAATGATTTGACTTTCAACATTAAAAGGATAACTCGTTACAATAGTATTGAATGTTGTATTCGTTTGTATGGGAGCATTATAATCAAAGAAAATGTTTGCTGTATTTTCAATACGAGTATAATCAGGTAGAGAATCTTTTTGATTAATTTTATATTTTATGAATCCATGACTCTGTATTTCACTTGTTGTACTGTCGGGCAGTAGAATATTTTGGAATCGGAAATCAACATTCCCTGTTTGATAATTAACATCAATATTTACAGGGTGACTAACGGATAATAATCTAAAGGATTCCCAATCTAAATTAGCATCAAGCTGATCATTAATAACTACATTAAATGCAGTATCTGTACCAGTATTTTGGAATCGGATTAGATACTCTAAAACTTCATTTTTTAATGTATAGTGTTCATCTAAGAATCCAGGAGGCGTCACTTGTTTATCATTTGGATCATAAGCACAATTTATTTCCATTAAATAATTATATTCTTCTATCACATTTTGCTCTTTATAACTTTTCGAAGTAATGGATAGTGTTTCTCCTAAAAATGACGCATCAAAAACTTCAAGGACAAGTTCCGCTTGAAGGTTTTGGGATGGATATAAACTATCAAAAAACCAAAAGTAAGAGTCATTGCTTATAGAATCAGGAGCAGGAAATGCACTAATATAAGTTGCATAATTATCGATCTTAAATTCTAACATACCCTCTTCAATCGTAGTTCCTATATTTGAGAGATTTAACCAGAAAGGAACATCAAAACCACATCTCGTTGGACCTGAAGCAATATCTATTGCAAGGTCTTGAATTAAAGAATCAGGGTAATAACCAAACTCTTTATTAATAATAGTGTCCGACTCGATACTAATTAAACAATTTGAAGAATCGGAAGATAATGTCCAAGTTTCTTTTGGGAGGCTCAATAATTCATATGTACCATTAGGCACAAAATATCTTATTAAAGATTGATCTGTAGAAAATGAAGTCGTCTCATAAGGTAATAATTGAAAATTAAAGGAGCTCATATAAATTTCATTAGCATCGAATTCTCCATTCTGATTTTCATCAAAAAAAATTTTCGGAAAAATTCTTCCATTAGAGGCATAATTATAAGTCGCGTAAACTTTCTCATCATCTGCATAGATAAAATCTAAATCATTATCGAGATCAATATCTTTTATCTTAAAAAATTGATATTCATCTAAGTTGAATCCAAATGCATTTTTTTCATCACCAAAATTTCCATATCCAAGGTGTTCAAGCCAATAAAACTCATCTTCATTCTTAAAGAGAATATCGATCTCTCCGTTAGCGTCGATATCGAAAGGAAATAGTTCTTTTGGTGCCGCAAAGCCAGGAGTTATATTTTTCTTATCATGTAATGAATAATAACTAAATCCCTCTAAGTAAACAATCCTTTCGGAGCCACTTTCATCAATCACAACATAATCCTGAATTCCATCATGATCGAAGTCAAAAACAATAAAATCAAGTATTTCGTTATTATGATCATAAAGCAATTCAGGTGAGTCAAAACTATTACCCAAATTTTTCAAATATTTTATGGTGCCATATAATTCATCAGAAAACATAATTTCAGGTAAGTTATCAGCATTTAAATCTTTCACTCTAACGGAACCAACTCCAGTAAATTGATTGGAGTAAACTTGTTCTAGATTTGCAAACCCATTGTTTTCTCCAAGATTATAAGAAACCTCTATCTTAGTCCAAGAACTCGTTCCAAGAATATCTTTATAACCATCATTGTTCAAATCGATAATTTCGAAATCTATTGAAGAAATGCTAGGTTCAATAAATCCATAATCAATAAAATTACCATTTCCATCATTAAAGACCCATTCTAGTTTATCAGAGACAATATTTGGCCCACCTTGAAAAAGAATATCCAAGTGACCATCATTATTAATGTCAAAGATTTGAATCTCGTGAATAGAAATATTATTTGGAAAATCTATATCAATTTTTATTGGTTTTTCAAATATTTGAAGGTCTGCATTATACTTCATCCATGCTAATTCACATACTTCACTGCTAACAACCACATCATCCAAACCATCACCTGACAAATCACCAAAAGCCATTTTGCTACGATCATTTCCAGGTCCCATTAGGAATGTTTCTTGACTTGAAAAATCTCCTAAACCGTCAGTATTAAATAATATTAATCCTCCAGGATAACCTAAAAAAACAATATCAAGATCATCATCATTATCTATATCTAAGATGTCTAGGTCATATGTACCAATATATTCTTCAATAATGATCTGAGCAGGATCAAAATTCCCCAATCCATCGGTATTTTCAAGCCATTGTAATTTACCTAATGAAAATCCAGTCATAAATAGGATATCTAAGTCACCATCGCCATCTATATCTTCTAACTGTAAGTTTTGAGAGCCTGATACATCACTATCTTGCAATAATTGTTCCGCACCAAAGTTAGCATTGTCTAAATTCTCATACCACGTCAACTGTCCCTGAGCTGCTTTTAAAGCAACAATATCTAAATCTGAATCTCCATCCAAATCTCCTAATGCAAAATCTTTTACGGAAATATTATTATCGAATAAATTAATTGGAATAGAGAAATTTAAGTTGCCAAGATTTTTTAGAAAAACTATTGAGTCGTTATCACTTCGAATAATGATATCAAACAGACCATCATTGTCCAAGGTATCTACATGCAAAGTTTTAGGCTCAATAATACCAGTAGTAATTGGAATTTCATTTGTTAATTGCCCATTAATATTTTCATATATAATTAGTTGGTCTAAATTATCATCGACCATATCAAAAGAGCCTATTATATCCATATCTCCATCCTCATCTAAGTCATTAGCGAGGATAAAAAATTCTCTTACACTTGAAAAATTATCACTTATTTGATCAATTATTATAGGAGGATTTGCTGAGCCATCTGGTTTCATTTTAAAATACCTCAGAACCAATTTAAGCGATCCTTCCTCATATAATGAGATGATATCTTTTATGCCATCGCCATCTATATCTACTAATTGAATCTTTTGGTCAATGCTAAATTCTGAAAAAATTGGAATATTAGAACTCCAACTATAACCATCACTTAGTCTTTTAGACCAGGAAAGATTTTCGGAACTTCCTATTAACATATCATCTATTCCATCTTGATCTATATCTTCTATAAAAACCTGTGACGTATTATTAGGAAAATTCCCAAACAGAAATCGAGCGGGAGAATACTGAGAAAAGGCATTGAATGCAAAAAAAAGGAAATAGAATAGTATTAGTTTTTTCATAACTAGAATCATCTTATTAATTTCAAACATACTCCAATCATTAAATATAATAATTATCTCAGAAAACAAAATCGTAAAAAACAACGCCAGTGTAGAGGATTTCCTAAATACCGTAGAGCATGCCACAAGAAAAAAGGATACGTTTACCCTTCTTGAAATGATGAAAAAAATAACAGGAGAACAAGCTACCATGTGGGGCGATAGCATTGTTGGATTTGGGGAGTATCATTATAAATATGATAGTCGTCGAGAAGGTGATTTCTTGATGATTAGTTTTTCTCCTCGAAAAATAAGTACACCTCTTTACATCATGAATGGATTCGATCGATATAATGAATTGCTAGAACAATTGGGAAAGTATAGATGAGGCCGATCTTGTTTATATATCATGAACTTAAAAAATGTAGATTTGGGCGTCCTGCAAACGATAATCAAAGAATCTTACAACTACCTTGTTCAATAAATACCATAAATAAGCATTCCTTTCTAAATTTGATGCAAATGAATTGTCATGATTTTAGACCAAGCCTTGCAAATTGTTCAAAACCAATACGGGATCACCGGTACCATTAAATTGTTATACGGAGAAGTAGATTACAACTTTCTACTGACCACGGATGATCAACAATACACTTTAAAGATTAGTAGAGCGCATCCAGACAAAGATCTATTAGATCTACAAAATCAAGCGCTGATTCATCTTGAGCAAAAAAATACTTCTCTCGAATATCCTTATGTGATCAAAAATAAAGACGGGCAATACTTAGGATGGCATGGCAATCATGCTGTCCGTTTGCTAAAGTGGATACCCGGTAGGCTTTGGTCGCAACTTTCTATTCACACACCTCAATTGCTCCATGATTTAGGTACAGTTTGTGGACAGACGACATTGGCACTACAAGGTTTTGATCATCCACATGCGCATCGTTTTTTCAAGTGGGACAACCAACGTTTTGAATGGATAGAAGAACATTTGGAAAAGCTCCAATCGAAAGAGCAAAAAGAACTCTTTCAACATTTTCTTTTTCTGATTAAGAAAGAGGCCCTTCCTCACTTTACCTCCTTGCGAAAAAGCATTGTGCATAATGATGCTAACGATAATAACATCATTGTTAATGAGGATCGTTTTAATCCTAAAGTATCAACTTTAATTGATTTTGGAGATATTATATACACTTATACCATAAATGAGTTGGCAATCGCATTGGCTTATGCCATCATGGAAAAACCCGATCCTTTAGCGGCAGCTATTCCTCTTTTAAAAGGCTTTCATTCCGTTTTCCCCTTACGGGAAATTGAACTCAAAGTCTTATATCACCTTGTAGCTATTCGACTATTAATTAGCCTTACGAATGCTGCTATTAATCGTTTGGAAGAACCTGAGAATGAATACCACTTCGTTAGTGAAAAGATGGCATGGGACCTATTAACAAAATGGGCAGCTGTTGATCCAAACTTTGCATACTATTCTTTTAGAGCCGCTTGCGGCTTGGAAGCACATCCAAAAGCAAAGGCATTTCATGATTGGGCAAAACAGCAAGAATTTGCTCCAATTATTGGAGAAAGCTTCGATAAAACCCCTTATCTGCACCTCGATTTAAGAGTTGGAGGAAGAGATTTGGGAAACAATAGCCATTTTGAATCTATTGGTCCTTTTACCAAAAAAATTAATCGTTTACTTGAAGATGCAGAAGTTGAAATAGGACTAGGTGGTTATGGAGAAATCCGTCCAGTATATACAACCGATGCTTATCAAATTATGGGTAATAAAGGTCCTCAATGGCGAACCATGCATATTGGTTTAGACATTTGGCTGAAATCAGGCATGCCTATTTTCATACCTTTAGATGGCATTGTAGAAAGCGTACAAGACAATGCTGCTGATCGCGACTATGGTCCAACGCTCATTGTAAAACATGAGACTGCAGATTTTTCATTTTATACCCTTTATGGTCATATCGGAGCAGAAGTACTTGAAAATTTAAAAGTGGGGCAGAAAATTCCAAAGGGACAACAAATTGCTACCATCGGAGCTCCGCCCAGAAATGGTAATTGGCCGCCGCACTTACATTTTCAAATTATGTTAGATTTACTGGGCAATGAAGGTGATTTTCCGGGAGTCGTATTTCCGCATGAAAGGCACACTTGGTTAAGTATTTGTCCTGATCCTAATCTTTTGATAAATATTCCTCAATTAGAAGATCGAAACGAAGTTCTAGGGGATCACCTCATTCATCAGCGGCGATCTAGCTTGGGAAAAAGTCTAAGTATTTCATATAATCAGCCACTACACGTAGTCCGTGGATTTAAGCAATACCTTTACACAACAAATGGCCGTCGATACTTAGACACTGTGAATAATGTGGCGCATGTTGGCCATGAGCATCCCAGAGTGGTCAAAGCCGCACAGCATCAAATAGGTTTGCTGAATACCAACTCTCGTTATTTACATCAACACATTGTAGCATTTGCAGAATCATTATTAGCAACCCTCCCACCGGAACTTTGTGTGGTACACTTCGTCAATTCAGGTAGCGAAGCGAATGAATTAGCCATGCGTATGGCACATACTTGGTCAGGGCATCGTGATATGATTGGTGTGGAAGTAGGCTATCACGGCAATACAATAGGAACAGTAGATGTAAGTTCCTATAAATTTGATGGAAAAGGAGGAAAAGGAGCACCTTTGCATACCCAAGTCGTACCGATACCAGATAGTTATAGAGGAAAATATCGAGGTGAAGATACTGGAGCAGCTTATGCTAAACATATAGAAGAAGCCATCCACGATATACAACAAGAAGGAAGAAATGTAGCGGGTTTTATTTGCGAAAGCGTACTAAGCTGTGGTGGACAAGTCGTTTTGCCGAAAGGCTATTTGGCGAAAGCCTATGAATATGTGCGATCAGCAGGCGGATTATGTATTGCAGATGAGGTGCAGGTTGGCTTCGGAAGAGTAGGTAGTCATTTCTGGGGATTTGAATTACAAGGTGTCATACCAGACGTTGTCACGATGGGTAAACCTATTGGAAATGGCCATCCGCTGGCAGCAGTAGTATGTACCAGAGCTGTGGCAGATGCTTTTGCCAATGGCATGGAATACTTTAACACCTTCGGTGGGAATCCTGTTTCTTCCATTATTGGTAAAACGGTCCTTAAAATCATTCGAGAAGAAGGCCTTCAAGAGAATGCACTCCAAGTAGGAGCTTATCTAAGAACAAACCTTCTACAATTACAATCTAAATTCCCTATTATCGGTGATGTAAGAGGCCCTGGATTATTTCAAGGAATCGAACTAGTTAATCACCCTAACACACTAGAGCCAGCAGCCAAAGAAGCTGCTTTTATTGCCAATCAAATGCGCCAATACGGGGTGCTTATGAGTACTGATGGCCCATTCTATAATGTATTGAAAATCAAACCTCCCATGTGTTTTCATCGAAAAAATGTAGACTTAATGATTGGTCTGCTAGAAAAAACACTAAAAATCCTTCAATAACGAAACATCTTATTATAAAAATCGTAAATGTCATCGAAGGCCTTTAGTTTGTCACTTAAAACGATAACAAACTAAGGGTTTTTGATGTTTATAATTCTAAGATTGTAAGCGAATTACACATCAGTAATAATTAACAGATATTTTACACCAAACACTATAAAAATTAAATAACTATTCGGATATTGCTTAAATAGCTTGTTATAGACATCCCCTCTCTACGTAATTAAGCTGTAGAAATTCAATAATTTAAATGGATTTGTGCCAATTTTAAAGGTACATTTTCAAAGTTCAGACATGTACATACCATTTTACTGCTTACTTAATTTGAGCGCTTATTGTCTCTTGTAGAGATGATGTAGCTAAATCAGTAATATAATTCATAAACTTAAAACTAAATTATTTGTATGAGACATTTATTCTCTACTTTGTTAGCCTTGTTTGCAGCCTTTGCTCTTTATGGGCAGCCGTGCTCCAACTTGTTTATTTCGGAATATGTCGAAGGATCAAGTAACAACAAATATATTGAACTTTACAATCCGACTGATGCTGCTATCGATCTATCCGATTACCAGCTGCGACGTTATGCCAATGGTACCTCCATTCCAACTGCTGCAACTCTTTCTGGATCTATTCCAGCTGGAGGGACTGTTGTTTATGCGAATTCCAGTGCAACACTCTATGAAGGAGCAGCAACCAATTTATTTATCATTACCCACAATGGAGATGATGCTTATGACTTATACAAAATCTCAACTGGAGCAACCCTCGACATCTTTGGGCAAATTGGCTGTGACCCTGGTAGCCAATGGGGTACAACCACTATCAATGAAACGCAAAATCAAACCCTGCGCCGTAATTCATCTGTCACTAGAGGAATAACTACTAATCCAGGTGATGCCTGTGGTACAGGTTCATTTACAACTTTACAAACTGAGTGGACAGAATTAGCCATTGACAATGTGTCTGACTTAGGTAGTCATACTTTTGATGGTTGTCCGACAAATGGTGGCTGCTCAATTAC
>JAKVCU010000076.1:46522-50530 GCA_022448955.1 Saprospiraceae bacterium | reverse complement strand
AAGTAACTGACGAGAGGAAAGTTACGCATGGTTTTTGAAGGGACGCTAAAACCTGTCTGCCTATGGCTGAATTTTATCATGCCAATTTTTCGAGCTTACTAATTCTGTCGATTCCACATCTGATAGAATAGCAATTCTTTGGATTGTCCTCAAACTTACCCGTGACACATCAGCTAAATATTCTTGAGATATTCCAAACATTACTGCTAAACACTTTAAAGTTTTTCTAACTATTGTACTGGTGTTTTGAAGGTTATTTATTGTTTATGCAAAGGTCAATTGGAAATATCATTACTTTTTAAGGCAAGTTAGTGTCATCTTTTTGCCAGTTGGTAATAAGGAAGACGATCGGTATATAGGTAATCATTCTTTAATTAGCCATCGGCCATCTAAATTCAAAGAACAATTTCCAGAAAAATACACTTAAACATTTTCAATTTGCTGAACTTTATCACACTGTAATTTAAGTTGATTTTAGGTTTCAAACTTCAAACACTCCTGCTATTTAGATATTTCTAAATGTATCTATAACGTATAATATCAGTAGGATCATTGCTATACGCCCAAGGCGATTGAGGTACTTTCCCATCATTTAATTCAAAAAATTTAGATCTGCTTTAAACTAAAATTAAAACTTTAACGTTGGGTTAACAACTTTTTTATAACTTAAGACCTTACTATTTCAGTATAACTTACCTTAACCACTTTCACCAAATTTAATCCACTAAAATCATCTTTTTTTACCATTTGTAATGCGATTTTAACTCAGCATAAGCAAAAGGAGTTGGAATTCGTTCATTTAACACAAACATAAGGTCAATACTACTGAATAAATGAAAGCTTCACTCGAAAATATTATACCAGGCTTTGGGAGTTCTTTTACGCTCAGAAAATTTACGGATATCGTCTATTGCCGAAAGCCTTCTTGGCATTTTCATCCAGAATATGAAATTGTTTATATTTCAAATGGAAGAGGAAAACGACATATCGGAGGTCATATTTCTTTTTATGAAGATGGCGATTTAATCTTCTTAGGTCCTAACCTACCTCATTTTGGCTTTACAGAGGAATTAAACGAAGAACATGTTGAATATGTCATTCAATTAAAAGAAGATTTTTTAGGTAAAGATTTTCTTCAAAAGCCAGAAATGAAGGCCATCAAGCAATTGCTAGAAAGATCAAAAAATGGCATTAGCTTTTCATCTTCCACTAAAAAATTAGTAGGAAAAGAACTTAGTTCTATGTATAAAGCTGATCCATTCGGTCGATTGATTCATCTGCTATCCATTCTTCAAATTATGGCATTAACCGAAGACTATCAAACCCTAAATGCCAATGGCCTATCATTTGAAGTTAATGGACAAGATCAAGAGCGCATGGAGATCATTTATCAATTGGTTGAATCTAACTTTCAGCAACAAATTCCATTAGAACAGGTCGCTAAAGAAATCAATATGACTGTTCCGGCATTCTGTAGATACTTTAAGAA
The DNA here is from genome assembly GCA_022448955.1 of Saprospiraceae bacterium. GTDB lineage: Bacteria > Bacteroidota > Bacteroidia > Chitinophagales > Saprospiraceae > JALEHC01. Next base: position 49,041 of record JAKVCU010000076.1, on the reverse strand, counting down.
ATTGACTAGTAAAACATTTACTCGATTTGTAAATGAATTTCGTATCGCACATGCTAGTCAAATGCTAGCGGATGAACACCTGAGCATAGCAAATGTGAGCTACGAAAGTGGATTTAATAATCTATCACATTTTAACAAACAGTTTAAGATTATTACTGGTCTTAGTCCAAGAGAATATCGAAAAAATCTCACTACGCTAATTAACTAGTAGTAGCTATTTTCACTACATTTGTTGCAATTAATCTTGGAAAAGGATATTGACTGATCAATATCCTGACTCTTATTTCTTAGCGAAAAACACTTGTCAATAATGAGAATTAGTCTATTCTTCTGTATGCTAATATTCTTCTGTTCTTGTGATAACGATACAACAATATCAAAACAAGACCAAGCTGATATAATCTGCAGTACAAAATGGATATTTGAATGGGGAGCTATGCAAGATAGCTTGATGTCACGACCAGTATCTCAAAGAGATATTAACTTCTTTGACGGTTTCAAAAACCGTGCTGAAAATGCCATTGTCGATTTCAAAGAAAATGGCGTTTTTGAAATCCAGACCGACCAAACGGTACTTCAAGCTGGAAAATGGTACTTAGATGCTAGAAACAACACCCTAAAAATGGAGATTTATAAATCAGCCCAAAATAATCCTTTGCCTATCCTGAAATTAACAAAGGATAGAATTGAATTAGGGCCTGATCCAAGCCCAAAAGTACAATTTCCTTTGCACCGAATATTTGTACCTTACAAAGAGCAAACAAATACTTCTACTACAGCCGAATAATGATTTGCTTTTGTAAAAAGAACTAGGGCAGTATGCAAGCATACTGCCCTAGTTCTTTTACCATATTGAAGATCCTACCATTATTTTTTTCCCATGCTGATCTAAATTTAATCAATCAAAGCTTAAATAATTACGGCCTCGATTTTCCTTTATTGATCGAGCAATTTCTTGCCATCTCCTTTAAGAAATAAATGTACAAAAGATGCCAACAGCATAGTTAGTACACAACCAATTAAATTCAGCCATAAATAAGCAATCTTAATCTGCCTGACTTCACCAAACAATTCAAATTGCACCTCTTCATAAGTTAAATAAAAAATGGCTAAAATAATGACCTCTGAAATCAAGGCAGCCACAAAAATGGCTTTCCCTTCAATCCATTTCATAAAGAAAGCTGTTAAAAAGATACCTAAGATCACACCATAGAATAAAGACCCAATGATATTTACCGCTTCAATTAAGTTATCAAATAGGCTTGCTGATGCGGCAAAGACTAATGCGATTATTCCCCACAGGATAGTCATGACCTTGGATGCTTGCAAATAATGTTGATCAGACTTATCCTTCACAAATGATCGTTTATAGATGTCAATCACAGTAGTTGTCGCTAGCGCATTAAGTTCGGAGGCAGTGGAAGACATCGCAGCAGAAAAAATGACAGCCAGCAACAACCCGACTAATCCTATTGGCAAATAATTCATCACAAAAGTGATGAATACATAATCTGTATCTGCAATCTCTGCATCAGGATCATTTGCTTCAATCAAGGTTTTCACCTCTGCTCTGATCAAACTATCTCTTTCTTGTAAGTCAGACACCTTAGCTTTGTTTGCAGCAACTAGACTTTCTTCATCTGTATTAATAGCGGTGACTAAATCTCTCAGGACAGTTTGCTGCTCCTGAAAGATGAGGGTTTGCTCTTCCTCCAAGTCAGTTAATTGCTCTGCATAAGAAGAATTACGCAGAGATTCTAAATTGGCTCTATTAAAGTGGATAGGTGGTTGAGTAAATTGGAAGAATACAAATACCAATATTCCTACAAATAATACTAAAAACTGCATAGGTACCTTCAGAATACCATTAAACAGAAGCCCTAAACGGCTTTCTGTTAAGGACTTCCCAGAAAGATATCGCTGTACCTGAGATTGGTCTGTACCAAAATAAGAAAGAAAAAGAAATACTCCTCCAATCATTCCCGACCAAAAATTATAGCGACTTGAAAAGTCAAATTCAAAATCTACTACATTCAACTTTTGCATTTTTCCTGCAATTCCAACCGCATCGCCAAAACTAATATCCTTAGGTAATTGAAAAACTAAGATAATGGCCGCTACAAACATTCCTGTAAGAATAACAATCATCTGCTGCTTTTGGGTTACACTTACTGCTTTCGTTCCTCCCATTACAGTATAAAAAATAACGATTAAGCCAATGAATAAGATCGTTACGTTTAATCCCCATCCGAGGATAGTCGATAAAATTATAGCAGGAGCATAAATAGTGATACCAGCAGCTAGCCCTCTTTGAACTAAGAAAAGAAAAGCCGTCAAAGTACGCGTTCGAAGATCAAAGCGTCCTTCCAGATATTCATAAGCGGTGTATACCTTTAATTTATAGTAAATCGGCAAAACAAACACTGCCAAAATAACCATAGCAACAGGCAGTCCAAAATAGAATTGTGCGAAACGCATTCCATCATCATAAGCCTGCCCTGGTGTAGATAAGAAGGTGA
>JAKVCU010000076.1:0-46507 GCA_022448955.1 Saprospiraceae bacterium | reverse complement strand
GTTGCCATAATCGAAAGACCAATCGTCCACCAAGGCAAATCACGATCACCAAGAAGATAACTCTGTACAGAGTTGACATTCCTAGTTTTCCAAACACCATAGGCTACAATTCCTAGTAATGTAGCCAACATTACAATCCAATCCAGTATTTCCATCCTGATATATTGATTAGTCTTTTACGAATAGGTTTCTGTAAAAAAATAGAATAAGGTTATGATAATGGCATGCAACACCAATACAAATAGATACATCTGATTCCAGGAACGGAAAATCGGAGGGCGACTATCTTGGTGATCTTGCTCTACGACATCTTTTTCGGTGGCTTCCATTTTCTTTTTGCTTCCAAAAATAGAAGAACACCTAAGAAGCAAAGAGATGTTAACAGTTTTTAACGTATAGGCTTTTTGGTATAAGTTGCCATTTTATTGAGGATGAAGTTCATAAAATTGTGGATCAATGAGTTTTCGATGGCTAAAATCCCTTAAAGAAGTACCGGTAAATATAAAGACGATATCTTCTCTTACTTGTCGAGAACTATCAAAATATACATGACCAGAAAAGCCATTCCGCCACTTCAATGGACCAACATCAACTACTATAATATTATCCGGAAATGTTTTTTGAGCTTCTACCTTTGCGCCAAGTCGTTTTTCTCCTGTTACAATGCTAGACAACCATAAAACTTTATCTCTAGGGTAGGTATACACATGTACTCTTTTTGCCAAACTAGAAACTTTCCTTAAGAAATCTGCTTCCGCAAAATCAGTAGGATCAAGGTCTGGAGCAGCTAATACCCATTCTTCAAAATAGGATGTCGTATCTCTATCCAGTTTCTCAACAGCGCCTCGCATAACTTGATTACCCATAGAATGGGTCAAAAGATTTAAATCACAGTTGGTTTGATTACTCAATTCATGAAGTTTAGGAAATATAGGGCTTAGCTTAGCACCTTTTTTTAAGGCATCATTCCAATATTTTTGATACCCTAGTCCTCCATGCCAAATGATCGATAAAACAATCTCAATTTGGCAATCTTCATTTTTAACTAAATCTTTATTGAAACGCCTTAAAGTATGCGGAAAATAAGGCCACATATTAGCATAGAATCCATGCATATAAATCAAAAGGTCTTTGTCCTCTACCCCCAACTTTTGCATATCTTTTGTTAGAGTCTCAAAGAAAAGCATACCCTCTTCACTATCTATACTTTGGCTTTCGCCAAATGCTTCTTTATTCATAAACCCACTTGACCAGTCAATAGTACCAAATTCAAAAGCAGCTTTTTCTGCTTTTCTACTAGTGAGTTCTATATAATAATGCTTTGGATTTTTTGCAAACTTGTCTGCAGAAAGGCAGGAAGCAAATAATGGAAGGAATAGAATAAGGAAGAATAGTTTTTTCATTTTCAAAGCTTTAATTTAAAAGACCTGCTCTTAGAGCAGATCGTATATTAGTTTCAATGTCTTAAACACTCACATGGTGTACTTGCTCCATTTCAATGAGTGGCATTCTTTTGTATCTTAAAAATAACTGAACCGTCGCTAGAACATCTTTTTCGCAATACACTGCAATACGCTCCAAATCATCTTCCTCCCAGAAAACTCTTCCTACATTGCTCCCATCAATATCATCTTTTGGCGTTGGGAAATCCAAAACAGCTGCTAGTAACTTTAATGAAGTGAAGTTTTTTCGGTCACCAAACTTCCACATATCCATGGTGTCCAATAAATGGCCTGTTTCCCAGGGCTTTTTGCCGGATAGCTGTAATAATTCAGGAAATGGCATTTGATTTACTAGCATTCGTCTACATATATAAGGCATATCAAACTCCTTAATATTATGGCCACAGATATAATGCCTTCTAGGATCATTGTAATATTGATTCATCAAGCCAGCAAACTCTTCTAGCAGGACTGCTTCCTCTCTATTAGCAAAGGATTTTAGTCGAACACTTAGTTTTTTGGTATCCTCATCTCTACGTACAACACCTACTGAAATACATACAATTTTTCCAAATTCTGCATAAATAGCAGCCCGATCCTTAAAAGTAGCTGCAGCTTCTTCAGGACTAGGGTCTTCCCCTGTACGAAGTATTTGACGAGCTTTGTGTGTCCATAGTGTTTTAAATGCAGGATTTAATTCATCGAAAGCGGGTTTTCCTGATACTGTCTCAATATCAAGGAACAAAACTTTTGAAATATCAATTTTTTCTATCATCTAACTGCTGTTTATTTGGGACTAAGGTTAAAGTCGCATACGATCATATTAAACTAAAACGTCTTTCCATATCGTGCACTCAAGCTATAAGCTATCTATCATTCAACTATAAAGTACAGATTTTATTTTTCAAGTTTTTCTATTTTTAGCAATATAACACTATTTTGATTAAAAAACAACACTATTTTGATTACAAACCAAATTATATTACTTTCTCCTTCCGCTTTTTTGGCGAAAGCCAATAAATTTAAGATGGCTGAAAAGCTTTAAAAGCAACCAAAATAAAACTTGTCCACTTCTCTTTTAGGTGTCTAGAGTGTATTTTTTTATAATTTTGTGTAGCCAAACACAATTTTGAAAAATATGCTTCGTTCTTAATTGCAGTTTTGCGCATGTAAATTTGATGGTTGATCAACTTGTTGTATCCTCTCGAACAAATTTGATTCGGAAGCCTTACAACAAAAAGAGAAAATAGAGATTAAGTCTCTATTCATTAGTTCAACTTCAATTTTTTTAACAAAACTTATAAGAATTATGACTACTGACAGTTCAAGCCCAAAGCAAGACAACTCAAGACAGAAATTAATTGCTATCGCTGCAGTTATCATTGTTGTATTATTGGGTGTTAACGCTTTCCTCATTGTTAGTTCAATGAACAAAAGCAAAGCAAACAAAGAACTGACTTCTCAATTAGATGAATCAGAACAACTTAAAGCCGAACTGGAGAAACAATACTATGAAGCGCTCTCTGAATTGGAGGAAATGCGTGGAAGTAATGAAGAGCTAAACGCTTTGATTGAGCAGCAAAAAGAAGAATTGAAGAGCCAAAAAGACCGAATCGATGGCTTAATCTCTAAAGAAGGTCAATTGGCTAAAGCTCGCCGCGAAATGAACCGCTTGAATGCAAAAGTAGAGCAATACCTTGCAGAAATTAATCAGCTCCGCGCTGAAAACGAGCAGATGGCTGGCGAAATTGATGGGCTGAATACTGAAAAAGCAGCGCTGACATCAGATTTGGAGAACCAAAGGAAAAACTACGACGATTTATCGACTGCTCAAGCAGCTTTGGTAAGCGAAAAAGACGCGATTGAAGCAGAGAGAAATCAATTGAGCAAAAAAGTAAATGTCGCTTCCGTCATTCAGATAGAAGGTATCGAAGTTACTGGTTACAAACAACGCAAAAGCGGTCGGATGACTAAAAAGCGTTACGCTAAAAATATTGATCAATTAAAAATATGTTTTAACGCAAGTGAAAACAATGTAACAGATGCTGGCTTGGAAGAGTTTCTAATCCGGATTATTAGTCCGGGTGGTCAAACACTAGCAGTAGAAGGGTTAGGATCTGGTGTATTCACTAATGAAGCGAGTGGTGATCAGATTCGTTATACACAATCAAAAGAAACCGACTATAGCAATAGTGCAGAAACCTTATGTGCCAACTGGACACCAGGTCAAGCTTTCGCAGAAGGTAACTACACCGTTGAAATATACAATAAGGGTTACTTAGCAGGTTCTAGTACCTTCCGCTTGAAATAAATGATAAGTAAATCGAAAAAAAGCCGAGGCAGTCAACTGCTTCGGCTTTTTTTTTGAACAAATTTGACATAAGAACCTTTCCTAATGAGTAGATAACTTATACTTTTGGTTTATTGAAAATTGAGATATTATGGCTAAAGAGAAAGATGAACAATTTGTCAATCCAATTGATCCTGATAAAATAGCAGAAAATCCACACCTTCTCCCATATGCACATACTGTTGGCGGGGCAGTAATCAAGCCCATTGATAAAGGTCGAGTCAAAGGCCGTGCAGTATCTGCTATGTATGAGCAGACAGATATGCAGCTGGAGCAAATCAAAAAGCAGATTGAGCTACTCGCAGAGCAAGCTAAGGCTATCCATGATAGGGTACATATCTCAGAATCGATTTATCAAGCAGAGATGAGCTTTGAGCCATTAATTGGATTTATTTATCACTTGTACAAGAGAAGTAGTGGTGCATTCGTTCTTTCATTAGTAGGTCCCAATGAATGGGGCACAGAACCTCCGTTTAAGTTTGAAGCTACTGTTAAGATGCTAGCTGACCATACTTGGGATATATTGGAAAGTGATGTATAATAGTCGCCAGTTTACAGTTATCTTTTTTTATGCGGTGTTCATTTTTTGCGCCTTCTCTTATGGCGTAAAAAGCAAAGTATTGTGGTTAACCTCCAATACTCATGACTTTGGAAAAATCTCTAAAAATGAACCAGCCAAATTTCAATTCGGATTCATCAATATATCTGACACTCCTATAACTATTGATAATGTTCGTACTTCCTGCGGCTGTACTGCGCCAAATTGGACAACAAATCCTATTGCACCTAAGGACACTAGCTTTATTGAAATAGATTTTGATGCTCGCAAGGTCGGCCATTTCAAAAAGAACATCAAGGTCTACTTCAGTGGCCAGAAAAAAGCAGAAAAGCTGTACATCTTGGGAGAAGTGATTAAAAAATAACGATGAGTTATATGCTTATCTTTTTAAGATCAACCTTCATAAAGCCTTATGGAGGTTTTCAAAGGACAATAATTAAGCTTTTAAAGGACATAAAGAGCTCATTATTAATGCATTCATAATTTAAGTTTCACATTCACTTTACAATTATTAGGCAACTTGCAACATGTTCTCAAACATTAGAGCAGAGCTAATTTTTTTCTAGAAACAATTTAATGCGCGCTAATCATTTATGAAAAGAGCAGTAGATATTGTTGTACTTTCCGATGTGCAATTAGGGAGTAATTTATGCAAAAGCAAAGAGTTGCTAAACTATTTAGAAAGTGTCGAGATAGGCACTTTGATATTGAACGGAGATTTTATTTGTTTTGCTAAGCTTCAGGAAACACCCCTACCAAAGGCTCATATTCAAGTCATTCAAAAAGTGCTTAAAATCGCCTCTGAGATGACCAAGGTCTATTATCTTAGCGGGGATCAAGATGCTAAGCTAAAAAAACAACTAAATTCCCCATTTAACCAATTTCACTTTAGAGATAACTTGAACTTACAGCTTAAGGGTAAATCTTATTGGATATTTCATGGTGATGTACTTGATTTCAGCCTTTTAGGCCCTTCATTTGGTAGGAATATCCACCAATACAACTATCGTCAACTAGTCAAATACAATACTATTCATAAAAAAATCTCACGCCTTTTAGGATTTACTGCTTTCCAAAAGAATACGACAAAAACAGCTAATTATATCCAACAGTTTGAGGACAAAGCGCTTCGAATGGCTAGTTATCATTCTTGCGATTATATTATTTGCGGACATACTCGCCAAGCTCAAATGAAAACTAAGGAAATCAATGGTAAAAAAGTAACTTATTTAAATGCTGGAGATTGGCAAAATCATCTGACTGCTTTAGAATACAAATGGAACCATTGGTCAATTTTTGAGTATGAATCATCTGATTATCAACACCTTAATACAAACTCACCTTCAAAAATTGACAGTTTTAATTATGAAGTAAATGCTTTCACTCCCGCTTCTACTCAAATCATTGAAGACTTTCTAAGGGTGAATACACTCAGAATAGCTAGATAGTAAGAGCAGCAAATAAGGACCATTGATTTTATTTTAAAGCACTCCAAAATTGAGCTGGATTCGAACAAAGTAGGTTCTTCCCCAATCGACAATTTGAGTATCACCAGCGCTGCTATGTACACCACCTGCTTGGCCTGAAAGGCCTACAGATTGTACATCGAGGATATTCTTACTTCCAACCGCTAAAGTAATTTGATCTTTCCAGAAAGACTTACTGAGGGTCGTATTCAAAAAATGGTACGAACCAATATACCCTTGCTCTACACCATCCTCAACGGATAGAAAAGTAACTTGCTTCCCAATAAATCGATGAGTAGTGACCCAATGAGCATCTACAAATGGAATATCTATATTTAACTGATTTTGCATTTCTGAAAGTGGAACAAATCGCTTTACATCTGCTTCTTCAGATACGGCATTGTACAAGTAGGTATAAGCAAATCCAGAACTGAAGGACAATAAATCTGGAATTGCATAACTAAAAGTTAGATTAAAACCATAGGTCTGAAACTCATCCAAATTTTGATAATTAAATTTATTTGGTTCGTAGGTTGCCAACACAATTCGGTCTTCAATTTGGTTATAAAAGACTTTTGCCTTTGCCTCTATTCGGTGATTATACGGCATCTTTTTATCGTATTGAATACTCCAATTGGCATTTTGACTATATTCTGCTTTTAAATCAGGATTTCCTACAATATTGTGGTTCGTATCGATAAAATTAAAGTGTAGCTCTTTTAAACTTGGTGCTCTAAAGCCCAGTGCATAACTCCATTTCATACGCCAATTCTGATTCGTTTGCCAAGCTAAGTGAAATGAAGGTATTAATGGATGATTGTATTTTGAATTGTAGCCATACCGCAAGTTGAATGAGGCATTCCATTTAGTATCTGCTTGATATTTCAACCCTATCCAGAGCGCATAATTATCAAGGTTTGCTTCATTCAATGGTGCACTTGTACTATCAACAATTCTTCCCCCTGAACCATCTTCAAGAAAAGCCTCTATACCGACTTGTACATTCCATTTGCTATTGAACACACTGCTTATACTTGCTCTTTGCAAAAAGGAATTAAACTGAGAAGTATCTTGAGCATTCGGTACTATACTAATAGTATCAGGTTCGATATCTAATCTTAAAGCCTCTTTAATTCGATCATATTGGTTATAGGCTGTAGTAGATTTGAGGTACCAATTTTCATTGAGATAAGCCGAGAATTGTAAGCTATGGTCCTGACGAATAGTATGAAATTTATCGTCAAAGGCATAGGGCCTAAACTGAGGCCTTTTAATATCCCCATATATAATCAATTCTTCATCGAAATAGCGTGATTGAAAATTGATGTTTACAGAATCGGAGAAACGATAAGCTATATTACCCTCTAATCCCATTTGTTCTTTGGGATTCCAAGGTATGAGGCGGGCATTATAGGCTGTCCCATCAGCCGTTTCACGAATTTCAAAAATGCGCAGACTATCTACGGGCGCCAACTGGCTAGAATATCTGCTAGCTGTTGCGCTAATATTAAAGCCTTCTATCTTCCCACCAATAGTTAATGAGTTATTTTGAATACCAATGTCTTCCCATTGATTTTGGCTTTCAATGCGAAGTTTTTCTAGTTGGGTCTTTTTAGTAATCACATTGATTACGCCACCTGAAGCATTACTTCCATACTGAGCAGACATTGCCCCTTCAATCACTTCAATCCGCTTAACATTGCTCAACAATATCTGTGATAGATCAATATTTCCGTTTAGTCGACCAATTACAGGTACGCCATCGATCATAATCATGATATTCTCACCACCAATGCCTTGAATCTTTAAACCATTTCCAAGAATAGGATCAGCATTTACTCTTAGATTCAACTGATTTTGAAGCACTTCTGCCAAGTTGTTTTGCCCTTGTCGTTGGATGTCTTTTGCTTTAATCACTTTTACAGCATGAACTACATTTTTGTAATGTGTTGGTGCGTATTGGGCTGTGACAATGACATCTTCTACATCAATTTCCCACGCGATAGAATCTAAATTGGATTGAGCCCTTAGAGAGAAGCACATCATACTCCAACATAGTATACTAATGCAAACAAATTTATATTTCATCTTATTTCTTTTATAAAATAGCCAATTGATTGAGTTCGGCTTCTTGAATAATGCTTAATAGTTCACTGACTTCATTCAGCGAGAATAGGAGTTGCATACTATCCATACGCGTATTAAAAAAGATATTTCTATTATTCCAATCTACGGTATGAGCTAGATAGTATTCGTAACAATCACTTAGATTACATTTAAATTGTGCAATAGCATCCTCAGAAAATTGCATCATCAGATTACCATAAGTTAAATTATAGGTGTTACAGTCGCTACACCATTTGATAATAATATCTTCTCTTTCAATAAGGATATGATAAGTACACATTCCAAAAAATATTTTAATTAAGCAATAGACGTGGCATTTGGTTGTACCTCTAGCAAGATCGTTTTCCATTCTTCTAACTCTGGGATACCAGGTTTTCGTGCACCAAAGAAGTAGACGATTAAGTCACCCGTTTCATCAAATAATTCTAGGCTTGAAACTATGCCATCCTCTGTAGGTTTGCGTACGATATATGCTTGCTTTATACTTGGCATTTTGAGATGCAGATTGAATTTTGGATCCAAAATATTATACCAATCGCCAAATACTTTTAGGTTTTTGATTGAACCTGTATGAATCTGAACACACCCTCTGCTATGTAAAAAGCACATGATCGGTACATTTCTTTCGGCGGTTAATTGTAGCATTCTGATCACTGCCTCTTTATCTAATTCAGTAGTGTATCCCTCTGGAGCTAGTCGAAGTGCCTGCGTTCGGCTTACGCCAAATTTTCGAAGTAGTCCAAAGAAATGATGAGTATCTTTTAGGTTTAGCCATGCTTGTTGAAATCCTGATATATCGATTGAATTATCGGGCTCTTCTACTTTTCGGCAATATGGGGTTTTATCGGTCGGATTTATTGGTGTTTGTTTTTTTGCTCTGAATATTTCAACAATGACATGATAGGCTTTGATATTTGATTTTGGTGTTGAAAACACTTTATGCACCGCCTCTCCTTTTTTATTAAAAAACTGGAAAGAATATAGTTTTTTTCCTTTGGGGCGATCCATTATTACTGCGAATCCATAGTGCCACTCATTCATAAAAAAGCGAAGATCAATATCCGGATTGACTGCTACGCCCATATTATGTGGTCCATCATAAAACTCTATATTTTTGTAAATACCTTTTCTTTCATGTACGCAATGTTCATTTCGCGTAAGCGCCATGACATTGCCCATTTGGTGAAGTTGAGAAATCAGGTTTTTCCAGCTACCATTTAAGATAGTAACATTTTGTCCTGCATAGAGTGATAACAGCTCTGCTTCACTAATACCTAGACGCTGAGCAAGGTCTCTATTTCTTAGTTTTGGTTCTTTACTCTTTAAAGCTTGAATCTTCTCCAATAATAATGTTATGTTTTTCATTTGTTTATATTTATGATGCCAGTAAGGCGTAGTGTTCTGGTAAAGAGATAATATGAGGGCAATCAAAAACAGGATGACTTTGAATAATGGCGTCAATATCGAGGTGATTTTTTAGATGATCCTTGGTGATTACTTGGTGGGGAGTGCCTTTTACCGAAAGGCGGCCCTCTTTTATAAAAATGATTTCATCTGCTACTTGTGCAGCAAGATTGATGTCATGCAAAATCATAAAGACACCGATATGTCTTCTTCTAACTAGGTATTTGATTGTATCGATCAGTTTGAATTGTTGTTGTAAGTCTAGATTGGCTGTCGGTTCATCTAGAAATAGATACTTATTGTTATCAGCCCAATGGGTACAATTCAGCTGTACAATGCACTTAGCTAACAATACTCTTTTTTGTTCGCCTCCGGACAAGGAAGAGAACCACCTATCTTCGAAGCCTTGTAAATCAACCTTTGACAAAGCATGCTGAATCAAGCTTTTTACTTTTAAGGAGGGTATATAATTTTCACTAGCGTAGGTTCCCATTTCAATAACTGCTTCAACTCTAATGGGAAAGCCAAGCTTTACAGATTGAGAGACAACTGCTCGCCGATGTGCCAAGGATTGCTTATTGAAGTACCTAAGTAATATTCCATCCCATGATATTACACCACTACTTACAGGATTATTTCCCGCAAGGGCTTCCAACAAGGTCGATTTACCAGCACCATTTTTTCCAACAAGCACCGTTATTTTCCCTGGCATAATCTGAAAAGTAGCATCATGTATAATTTGTACATTTCTTTTTTTGATACTGATCTTTTCTACACTTATCATATGGCTATATTTTGGTGTTGTGCCTTGACCAGCAACCAGAGAAAAAATGGAGCACCTATCATAGCCGTTAATATACCAATGGGTAATTCACTTGGTGCCACGATAGTCCTTGCTAAAGTATCTGTAATAATCATAAATACGGCACCTAAGAAAACAGAAGCTTTAAGTAGTAGCCGGTAATCCGTACCGAAGACCAGCCGCAACAAATGAGGAATGACAAGACCTACAAATCCAATAATACCACTCATAGCGATACATACGCCGACCATCAAAGCAGTAAGCAAAATCACTCTTGATTTTACTTTTTCTACTTCTATACCAAGATATACCGCTTCTTTTTCGCCTAATAGTATGGCATTTAGTGCTTTGGAGCGCAACATCAAACCAATAATACCTATAAGAACTATGGGCCCAACAATAAGTACCTGAATCCAATTAGCACCACTAAAACTACCAAGACTCCAGAATGTAATATCTCTCAGCTGTTCATCATCAGATAAATAGATGAATATCCCACTAATTGCTGCTGCGAAGGCTGATATGGCAATACCAGCCAACAGCATGGTAGTAACCTTTGTTCTACCATCTGAGCTTGATAAAAAATAGACTAGATAGGTCGTCAATAAACCACCTATAAAAGCAGCTAAGGCAATGGTGCTTTGCTTGAATAGTTCTGATAATTGGGCGAGGATAGATCCAGACAAGACAATAGATAAAACTGCAAAAAGCATGGCTCCACTCGTCACACCGATAAGCGTTTGATCAGCTAGTGGATTTCTAAACAGCCCCTGAATAGCAGCTCCTGACACCGATAATCCTGCACCAATAAGTGCCGAGAGTGCTATTCGGGGAAGGCGAATCTGCAAAATTAGAAAACGATTTGCACTGTTATCATTAAGAAAAACAGCGCTCCAGATTTCTTGGATACTTAAATGATAAGCACCAAAAAATAAGGCCCCAATAATACTTAGTAAAAGTATACTAACTAAAGTTGGGATTATAATTGCTCGATTCCCTTTGAATTCTGTCATAAATTCTTAAAACTATAATTACACACATTTATAACGGATCGATATAAATCTGACTAAATAGTTCCAGAGCTGCTTTACTAGCTCTAGGTCCAAAGGCGGTTAAATAATGGCCATCCATTGCTATTATTCGATTATTCTGATAAGCAGGCGTCTGTGGTATACCCACAATTTGTGCTAATCCCTGCTTTCCATCCAAACTCTCTAAGCCACTTCTAAACATTAAAATAATATCAGGAGATGCTTCAATTAAAGCTTCTGGTGAAAGTGGTTTGAAGCTTTCAAAGGATGAAATTGCATTTAGGGCACCTGCTTTCTCAATAATAGCAGCCGCAGAAGTATTGCTACCTGCAACCATCAACCTTCCTGTACTGCGTGCATAAATAAAAAGGACCTTAGCCTTTTCACTAATACTAGCCAATTGGCTTTCTAATTTCATGCTATCCGCAATAATTTGAGCTTTTAAGTCTGCTATCTCTTGTTTATCGATAGATAGATATTGCTTCAAATACTCTGCCGCATGAACAGCATTACTTAAGCTATGCGAACTAGGTACAGTGATAATTGATATATCGCTTTTTCGCAATTGTTCATATTGTTTGAACTGGCCAAGTTGGGCCTGTTCTATTATAATTACATCTGGCTGTAATGCGATTATTGCTTCTGTGTTGAGCTGACTTACATGCCCTAAATTAGGCAGAGTAGCCAAAGATTCAGGATAAGTTGATGTTACATCTCTTGCAATGATTTGTTGCTCTAAACCTAAATCATAAAGCACTTCTGAAATGAATCCACTTAATGAAACAATTTTACCATTTTCAAAAGCTTTTTGCTCTTTAACAACTTTGGTTTCCTTTGAATCACTTGTGATAGATTCAGAACTTGAGGATTGGCAACCAAAGGTCGCCAATCCCAAGAGAAATAGAAACAGTTTAAGCTTTAATGATATATTGATTAACACAGACTAAATTACTTTTTGATAATTGCTTTATTGACAATTGCCCCATCCAACTGAATTAGAAGTTGATAAGTAGCTGTTGGCAAGTTTTCTATGTTGATAGTTCTAACTTGAAAACCAGCTGTTAAATCCATTTCCTCTTGCCAAACCAATTGTCCTAATTGATTGTAAAGACGAATAGGGGTATTTTTCACAGCCTGCTCTAATTCGAAAGAGATATTTAAAATATCTGTCGTAGGATTTGGGAAAGTATTCAAAGAAACAACATACTCAGGTGCATTTTCAAGATCAGTTACTTCTGCTTGGAAAGTTTTTCCTAAGGTAGAAACACCAGTAGAAGAACCTTCAAAATCATAGAATATAAGCTTCCATATTTCGTTTGTTCTTGTTTTTACGAAGTAAGCACGATCATTTACAATGCCCCAACCAGACTGGAAATCAAAAAACTTCCAATCGAAGCCAATCTCTTTGATGTTATTCGTGTAGCTATCTTCATAATCTAGATAGTTTACAGTAGCTGGATCAACACCATCTGCTTGCGCAATTTCCATACCCGAGTTAGAAAGCGTACCCGTCACTTGATACTGAATGCTACCTCCCTGACCATCATCAAGAGGAGTATAATAGCGTGTAAAAGCTAAATCCCACTGCTCAGGCTCCAAATCTTTAGCTGTATTTTCTGCTAAAGAAAAGTAAGCTAAGGTCTTTCCTGAGTAATCTACTTTATTAATCGTATGCGTTTGTTCATCACTCCCATCTAAATTAGCATATCGGATAGTATAGATTTCATTAATCATTGACTGAATCTCAAGTTTTTTATATTGACCTTCTCTCAATCTGATGACATAAAAGCGAATACTATTAACCTCAGCAGTCGTTTGATTAGTGAGTCCCCAACCAACATCAGAAGTTTCACTTGGATCCTTCACATGGTTGAATGCTCCTTCTTCCCAATTAAGCTCTTCATTGTAAATTCTTTGCATTCCTGCAGTATCCAAAGTTTCGAAGTCTGTGGAACCAGTCAAATATAATTCCACTTGAGGAGCAGGTGCGCCAAAGGATAAAATAGCTCCTTCATTAACGAATATACCAGTACCCTGTGGAGCAACATCAAAAGCGATATCCCATTCAGAGTGGTCTACCTGAGCTTGCTCTCCATCAACAATGCTATAGAAAGAATTAAAGGTATAACTTGGTCCAACAGATGGTTGATCGAATACTTCGTCTTGAGCATTTAGCTGCAAAACTAAGATGAATGCAATCAGAGATGTAGCGTAGATTTTTTTCATTCGTCTAAAAATTTTTGTTTTTCTTTCCGCAAATCTATGTGTCAAAAAAGAGAAAACAAAAGTTATTTAGACTAATTCCAAATAAATACCTAATAGCTAGTACCTCTGAATACTCATTGTTAGGTATATCAGACATGAAATAGCAGGTGTTTATACCTAAATATGGCTAACTATTTACCTAATTATAGGTATCATCCTACGATTTATTCAAGTAGGTTCACATAAGTAGTTTGCCCGATACCCTGCCTGCCTATGGCTGAATTTTATTGTATAAGCAATTATGTCTAGGCATATAGCCCAAGCAATAAAAGGAATTACGAAATAAGTTAATCCTTTCTCTACCTCTTCGAAAGAAGATTTTTAGGAAAGACCTATCCAAAAGGGCTACAATAAGACTTTTACTTTTAGCTTTTCACCAAGCTGGAGAAGAATATTTTTTAGCTCGGCTCTGATTTTTTGTCCTTCGAATGATTGCAGAATCAGGAAGAAGATATTTTGGCTTTTCCAATAATTCACTTCAATTGGTAGTTCTTCTAAAATTTGAATAACCTCCAAAATCTGCTGTAGGCGTTTAGCTGCCGCACCATCCTTATTAAAACCTTTCAGCTCGCGAAAAATTCGTTCGCTGATGACATAATCGAGCGATGATCTATCTGTAATTTTTAAATGCCATTTTCTGAATTCATTGGCTAGTCGTTTCAACTCTCTGGTATCAAGTGGATGACCGTTTCCAAAATGCTGATTCAAATCATGATTAATGATAAACTCTACTGCAGAATGATAGGCTGGGGGTACAGGAATATCACTTTGGATCATTCCTGCCATTAACTGATAATTATCGATATAAATTTCTCTCAGGTTGGATTCTACTTTTTTCAGACTGGTATCTGTAATTTGTTTAAGAATTTTACGTTTTTCATCTCTAAACAGATGCCAGATGGTATACTTTTCATTACCAAAATAGGATTGCATCAAGCCAATTACATCACCGACATTAGTTGATTTAAAGGATGTTAGCATTTTATCAGCCATGTAATCGAATCGTTCTCTGCTTAACTCCAAAGAAATATTACCAAAGATATTTTGCTGTCCTAGATACAATACTGCAAAGCTGAAATGTTTTTCTGACTGTGTAATTTTCGACTTAACGCTTGTTCGGCCAAGGGCTAAGCGCTGTTTACCAGCTTCTAGTCTATAAAACACCTCACTGGTAGCAATGTAATTAAAAAACTCTAAGCGTTCAGGATATGCCTCAAAAAGAGAGGATGCGGCATAATGCATACCTACACGGGTCAAATCGACTCTAGCTGGTACTACATTCTTTTTATAACTAGAAGCGCCATCTTCAAAAACATTTGAAGGTATTTTTTCTAACTTTTTTAAGAAAGTAGAATGCAGATCAAGGCTGTGTATCTGGTTGGCATAATAGATTGCCCGATTGGCATATTGCAAAATCTGATTAGTTTCAATGCCCGATACTTCATCAAAGAACCATCCACAGGAAGTAAACATCAGCATAGATTGGCGCTGCATCTCCAACGCACGGATCAGGTCAATTTTTTCGGCTTTTGTCAAATTTCGCTTTGCGTGTTTGTCTAAAAAGGTCTGAATATTTTCCTCTGTCCGATTGAGTAAAACAGAGATATAATCATTTCTCGCGTGCCAAGCATCCTCCAAATATTCTGCGGCCTTGTGCTCATATATTGGAATAAGTTCATCTCGCAACCAATTAAGTATATCTCGCAATGGTCGTCGCCACTCTTGATTCCAGTCTGGTCTTCCACCAGAATTACAGCCACAATTAGAACGCCACCGTTCTACTCCATGCACACAGCTCCATGAGCTGTTGTCATGAATCTTTACTTCATATTTGGGTGGAAATAGTGCCAAGTAAGCCCCATAATTAATTAATTGGGCACGATTGCTATTGTCGATGTGATTTAAGCACGATGCTAAAGCCATTTCGCCATGCTTGTGATGGTGGCCATAACTTTCGCCATCCGTTGCAATATGTACTAGCTGTGGTTCATCATTTTGGTCAAAGCTATTTAAAAACCGCTCAGCAAAATGCTGCCCATTATTTAATAGCCCGTCAAAAGCCACGCCTTGGGAGATGCCACCATGATAGAAGAACAAAGCAATTGATTTTCCAGAAGGAAGCTTACACCAGTAAGGTCTACGGGTATCTATCGTTTCACTATTAACGCTATACCAATGATCCTCCCCAATCTTTCTTACCGCTTTTGCCTGTCTTGGTGCCAGAATCGTATACTTTATATCTTGTTCTGCGAGTACTTCAAGGGTTTCTGTATCTACTGCCGTTTCTGATAGCCACATTCCTTCAGGCTTTCGCCCAAATCGATATTCAAAATCACGAATACCCCATTTCACTTGCGTTTCCTTATCTCTCCTATTGGCCAGTGGTAAAATGAGATGAGCGTGTACTTGTGCTAATGCAGAACCATGCCCATTAAAAAGTTTTTGGCTTTCTTTATCTGCATCTATTATTGCCTGATAAGTCTTAGGATCCGCTGCTTCCATCCAAGAAAGTAGGGTGGGCCCAAAGTTAAAGCTAATCTTCGAGTAGTTATTTTGTATCCGGATGATACACTCGTCACTATCTAAAATACGTGCAACTGTATTAGGTGCATAACATTCAAAATTGATGCGTTCATTCCAATCGTGAAATGGTGCTGCAGAATCTTGCAATTCTACGACTTCAAGCCATGCATTCTCCCTTGGAGGCTGGTAAAAATGTCCGTGAATACAGACGTATTTATTACTATTACTCATTAGTCTTCCCATCTTATTTGATACAAAGTAAAGCAATATTAAGGTAATTATTGTAAGTTTTACAATAAGTAAGTGGACAAATGGAAATTTGCTCAAATTTTTGCAATACGAAAGGCCCTAAAATTTGATGGTATGAAAGGGACGTAAGGAATATTCTAGATGGGTATTTTTTGCTGTAAAGCGATCACATCCAGTAGATGCTAGACGCTCAAAATTTGAAAATTTTGAATTTGCCAACGATCTCTTGGCTGAAAATAGATTAACTGGAAATTTAGTGTTTGCTTCTCATATGTTAATTGATATTCCTTCATTTGGATATCATTCATTTCTCTAGAATGGCCTTGCGCACAATTAATATAACGACCAAGTGATTCCATCTGACTATGCAGTCGATCCTTCGCTGTCTGAATCAATTCTGAAGGAGACTTAAAGTGGGGAGTATCTTGAAGTGCCATATTTGAAAGCTCGATTGCCAAGTCCAGTGTTTGCATTAGAGGGTTGTTTTGATGACTCAAATCTCGATGATTTCACTCATTTATAAAAACTAAACTAAGTGAACACTCATATATACGGATTCAAACTACATATTGGATCACTGAATCGGATAAAGGTTTAAAGTGAGAAGAGCTAAAATTTTCATTTTTTTTGCAGCAAACAGGCTCAAATACAAAAAATTGATAATCAGTTGTATAAAAATTAAAACTAAACATCAATTAAGAAAAGCTTAACTTTTTCTTAAAAAATATTTAAAAACATATAATAAGCATAAAAAAAATACCGTTATTGAGATGTCTTTTATGAAGAAGTGGTAGAAATACTAATTTAATTTTTACTAATTTTTTGTAATCGATGAAATTAAGGCCCAGTTATCGTGGTCAAGTCGAACAAGCATTATTTTAATGTTTGAATGTTTCTAAAACATTGCTTGATACTGTAAGATTTATAACTGGGGTTTAGTTTTTCTGAAAAGTGTAGTCTAGTACTGCACTTTTCTTTTTTATAGTTGCACTATCTTTTTCTTACCCTTTTTTCTTAATTTTCCGCCTCAATATTCAGCAAAAAATTAGCTTTTCGACTTCAGCAGAGGTTCGTACCTCTAAGAACTAACTTGTATGAAGGGATAACTATTTCATATTCTACAACTTAGCTCCACTAGGACCTCAAGAATTATTGGTAGTCTAAATGAAAAAGCTAATTTTTATGCCTTAATGCTCAGACAAAAGTAGTAAGCCTGACCAAACACAACTAATGATTATAAAACCCTTCAAGGCTGTTTTTCCAAATATTAATAAGATTGATTCTGTTGAAGAATTCTTCAACAAGGTAAAGGAGGACTACATCACATTTAATCAAAAGGGGTACTTTCATGACCCTATTGACCAAGCGTTCTTTATCTATCAGATTTGTCAAGACGAAAGAAAATATACTGGCATCATAGGATGTTTAGATGTAGAAGGTTATTCAGACGGATATATTAAAAAGCATGAAAATACAATTTCTGAAAAGGAAGATCGACAACTTCAGCTTTTACTCCATAGAAAAGCAGCCGTCAAACCTGTCACCCTTACCTATCCCTCTCAGTCTTCCATACAAACTTGGATTCACACTTATATTAGAAAGCATCCCCCTACTCACACTTTTGATCTTCAATCTAAACAAAAAACTCATCATATCTGGGCGATCAAGGATACTATATCTATAAATACCATTCAGCAGCTCTTTCAAAAGATGGAAAAGGTATATATCGCTGATGGCCATCATCGCATCGCTACTACTTCAATTGCATTCCAAAAATTCAATCATCATCATTACAACTGTTTTCTTTGTGCATTATTTCCAACAAGCGATATGGATATCTTAGATTACAACAGAATCCTAAAAATTCCTTTAGATCTTAACTTTATAGATATACTAAGCCATTACTTTAATATGAGCATTTTGCCGAAAGGTGAAAAACCTAAGAAAAAATTTGAGCTTAGTCTCTATTACAGAAAGCAATGGTTTCATTTAACTTGGAAAAAAGAAATATTACCAAAATCCTCCTCTAAAATTTGGCTTGATGCTGAACTGCTCAATAAAATTATTCTAAAAGATATTCTCCAAATCGAAAATGTCAGGAAAGACCCTCGTATTAGCTATATAGATGGCACAAAGGATATCGCAGCTATTGAAAAAAAGGTAAACAAGTCAGAGAATAGTGCTGCATTCTGCTTAGCTGCGGTTCAGATGGAAGAGTTACTAAGAATCGCTGATGCAGGAGAAATACTGCCCCCAAAGTCAACGTGGTTTGAACCTCGAATGGTCAATGGAATGGTCGTTTTGGAATATGAATAGTCGGAATTTGCTAAAATTTATTGATGTAGCAGTTCAGTGCTGATAAATTTCTTGTTCATTAAAATTGTCAGCACAAAAATTGTAAGAAACTAACGATAAAAAAGTTAGATACGACTTTTGGTCTGACATTAGAAGTCTTGTCGTACTAATTCCAGCCTACTGTCAGGTGCGCTTTCGGGCAAACTACTTAATGGTACTTCTACCAATAAATTTACCTTTAACAATTAACCTCCTTGACAAAGTATTGGTTCTTGGTTAAGATGTGTATTCCTACTTGGGAAGGACTTCTTATCTTTAAATACACTGTAATCTAAATTACTAAGTATTTTGAAGGCATCTTTTTACTCAGGTCTGCGTTGTATATTCGCCTTAACAGCTATGGCTATTAGGCTCCGCCGCGCCTTAAGCTGAGCAAAAATCAGCTAATTCAAAACTCCAATAAACCTATTGGAGTGTATTAAATATCATCATTCAAAATTTAGTAAAAAGCTAGAAGATGGCAGAAAACAAACCAAGACTGACTCGATTATCTGCAATTTTAACCCAACTGCAATCCAGAAAGATTATCACTGCCAAACAATTAGCTGAAAGACACCAAGTTAGTATTAGAACCATTTATCGAGATATTCGAACGCTTGAACAATCTGGTATCCCCATAATTACAGAAGAAGGGAGAGGCTACTCCATCATGGAAGGCTATAAATTACCCCCTGTTATGTTTACAGAAGATGAGGCCATAGCACTCATCATAGCTGAACAACTAATACTTAAAAATAAAGACCAATCCTTGGCCGAAAGTTATGAACGCGCCATTACAAAAATCAAATCTATATTAAAGCATAATCAAAAAACCAATACAGAATTTCTTACCAGCCGACTTCAAATCAGAAATAACCCCAAAGAAGAAAAAACAAGTCGATACCTAATTCAACTTCAGTCTAATATCACCCATTTTCAAGTCATTGAAATTGATTACTTATCCGTAGAAAAGTATGCTAGCCAAAGAAAGGTAGAACCTTTCGCTCTATATACCACTAAAGACAATTGGATATTGATCGCTTTTTGTCGAAAGAGAGCAGACTATAGAGCATTTAGATTAGATCGTATTCAAAGTTTGAGAGTCACTAATGAGCAATTTACACCTCATGGTATAACATTGGAACAGTATTTAGAAAATTGTCGAAAGCAGTGGGAAAACACCCCTGACATACAGCTGTCACAAGCCCCAAATACCTTTGCATTAAATCAAAAAAATAAAGTCATGCAAAGAGTAAAAGTTAAACCTTTCAACCTAATTGGTATCGCTATCAGAACAACGAATGAAAATGGGCAAGCAGAAAAGGAAATCGCTGGATTATGGAATACATTCCTAGCGGAAAACACAGTGGAACAAATCCCTAATAAAATAGACCCCACGATCTATTCTTTATACACTGATTATGAAGATGATCATACCAAGCCTTATACAGCTATCCTTGGTTGTAAAGTATCTACTCTAGATAATATCCCACAGCATATGATTGGAAAATCATTTGAAGGTGGAGATTACATTAAAACATCCGTAAAAGGAGATCTGATGCAAGGCCTAATTCTAAAAGAATGGTCAAGAATATTTACACTTGATATGGATAGAAATTTTGAAGCAGATTTTGAGGTTTTTGGTGAGAAAGCACAAAATCCTTCAAATGCCGAAGTCGATTTTTATGTGGGAGTAAAAAACTAGCGCCTCAAAGATGATTTTTATTAGCCGTTATGCAAAATTCAATATTTCGCGTAACGGCTAATCAACTACCAGCTTCCACCAGCACCTCCGCCGCCAGAGAATCCGCCGCCGAAACCACCAGAGAATCCGCCATCAAATCCGCCGAAGCCGCCACCACCGCCACCGCTGCCGCCGCCGGAGAAACCACCACCTGGGAAGAATATCCATCCACCACCGCCGCCACTTCTATTGCGACGACCTCTCCTTCTATTACGTCTTCTGCGATCCATATCATAACGACCTCCCCGATAATATCCGCCGTCATCGTCATCGTCACCACCACCACTATTTCTTGCAATAACAACAATGACAACAATTAGAATAATGACCAATATAAAGACGGGGAATCCTTTAGCATCTCGCTTAGCCTGACTTCTAGGATTATCATTAGTATATTCTCCTTTTGCAAGGTCTCTTACAGCGTCAAAAGCACGATCAATCCCTGTGTAAAAATCGCCTTTTTTGAAGTTTGGTACGATGATATTTTCTACGAGGCGTTTGGCCATTGCATCAGGCAGAAAGCCTTCTGCACCATAGCCGGTAACGAAACGTACCTTACGTTCATTCTTTGCTACATAAAGTAATACGCCATTATCTTTTCCTGCCTGACCGATTTTCCAATCGTCAAAAATGGCCATTGCACGAGTAAAGTCGTCTTCTCCCGCTAATGTTGTTTCTGTAATCAGCACCAATTGTGTGGAAGTTTCATCTGCATAAGTGACCAATTTACGAGCCAGGGCATCTTGCTGAGAGCGAGATAACAAGTCTGCAAAATCGTTGACAGGGCCTTCTACTTTACTTTTAGGAATAGGTTGCTGAGCAGATACTTGAGTAAAAGAAAAAGAAAAAATAATTGCTAGAAATATATAGCGCATGTTATAATTTATTGTACTTGTGGTTTTCTTGCTATGAGGTTCAAACTTGAATTTACCTCATATCTAGTAAAAATTAGTTTGTACAGGTAAGTTGGGTGTAGTGCATTTCTTATTCAAGAAATACCGATCAATAGGATCTTAGCAACGATTAATTGTAAGAAATATCGTCTGGCAATTCGTTTTCATCATCCGATTGGTAAGGGAAGAAATGCTTGAGCTTTGCACCTACTTGCTGTATGGCTAAGCAAATTCCTTCGCAGAATTGTCCCGTTCGAAATTGAGCTTGCATGAGGTCTCTTTCGGTATCCCAGAAATTTTCACTCACCACCTCATTGATACCTTGATCGCCGATGATTGCAAATTCTTTGCGCTCTGGAGCTAAAAAGATCATGACGCCATTGCGAGCCTTGGTCTCATGCATACCTAAGCGATGAAAAGTTTTGGCTGCTAAATCAAGAATATCCCCTTCTGCATCTGCTTCGATATGCACTCGAATTTCTCCAGAAGTGTTCAGCTCAGCACTTTGAATTGCTTGAATAATACGCTCCTCTTCTTCTTTATTAAAAAACTTTATCATACATCATTATTGGTGGTTAGTTGTTGGTGGATGGTTGCCAGTCAAAAAAGAACTAACAACTATCCACCAACAACAAAAAACTAATCTTAAAATTCCACTGTAGGCGCATTCTGCGCACTTTCCTCTGCTTGGAATGGTGCCTTTTCGGCAAATCCAAAGATGGTGGCATAAAAATTACCTGGGAAGCGGCGTACTTTTTTATTATAGGCTGTCACCTGATCATTAAATCGGTCACGTTCCACTTTGATCCTATTTTCTGTACTTTCCAATTGTGTTTGTAACTCTAAGAAACTTTGGTTAGCTTTTAGTTCTGGATAATTTTCAGAAACGGCTAACAAGCGTCCTAAAGAAGAAGACAAACCGCTTTGTGCCTTTTGGAAAGCAGCCAATTGATCTGGCGTAATATTAGAAGGATCGATGGTAATGTTAGTTGCTTTTGCTCTGGCGTTGGTAATTTCAGTCAGTGTTTTTTGCTCAAATTCAGCGATTCCTTTTACGGTATTTACTAAGTTAGGAATCAAATCAGCACGGCGCTGATAAGCACTTTGTACTTTAGACCAAGCATTCTCGATATTTTCATCTGCATCAATGAAAGAATTGTAGCGGCTACATCCACCACCAAAAAGAACTAAACCAATTAAGAGTATTACACCACCAATTACTAATGATCTCATGTGATAATCATATTTGTTTAAAAAAATTAAGAAACAGTTTTCAATAACAGCATACTATTTCTGTTATTCTAACCTCAAAATTACTTTTCAGATTTGAGTTAGCAATATCTGCAAAAGTCATCTGGAGCACTAAGATAATAAGAGAATCATTAAGGTTTTATCGACAAAAGAAGGAATTCCTAAGATTCTCGCACAAAAATCTGAATCAACTCCTCTGCTGCTGAGAAAGGCGATTTTTTACCAGTAGCTACTTCTCTTTCTAGTATGGCTAATTGTTGCTTCACCTGCGGATGATTATGCAATAATTGTCCAAGTTGTTGTTGAATACTTTCTTGAAACCAATACTTAGCCTGTTCTTGACGATTCATCTCAAAAAAGTGGCTTTCTTTCATTTGTTGCTCAAATTTTAGGATGGTTTTCCAAATATCATCCATGCCTGCCCTTTCTACCGCTGAGCAACTCAAAACTTTTGGTGACCACTTATTCTTTTTTAATGGAAATAAATGTAGCGCATTACGGTAGGCTTGTCTAGTCTGTTTGGCTAAAGCCAAACGATTGCCATCTGCTTTATTGACCGCCAATAAATCGGCCATTTCTACTACCCCCCTTTTTATACCTTGCAACTCATCACCTGCCCCAGGTAATAATAATAGCAAAAAGAAGTCTACCATAGAATGGACGGCTACCTCTGACTGGCCTACGCCGACTGTTTCGACAATAATGGTATCGTAGCCCGCAGCTTCGCACAAGATGATCGTTTCTCTGGTCTTCCGAGCTACGCCCCCTAGTGAACTTCCCGCAGGAGAAGGGCGAATAAACGCTTCTGATTTTTGCGAAAGCTCTGCCATTCTGGTTTTATCTCCTAAAATACTTCCTTTACTGACTTGGGAGCTAGGGTCAATAGCTAAAATAGCTGTTCGCTTAGCTTTTTGAATGAGGTGCAAACCAAAAGATTCGATAAATGTACTTTTTCCAACACCAGGCGTTCCTGTGATACCTATGCGTATGGATTTGCCGCTTGACGGCAGACAAGCAGCTATGATTTCTTGGGCTTTCGCCAAATGATTAGACTGCGTACTTTCAATCAAGGTGATGGCCTGGCCTAATCTTACTCGATCTCCCTTTTGAATCCCTTCTACAAAATCGGTTACACTCAGTTCTGATTTGCGTGCTTTGCGCCGCAAATTGGCCAAGTTAGGATTCAATTTAGCAGGTTGCTTGATCCCCTTTTTGGTCTGTGGAGATGTATTTTCTACGTCTTTTTTATCTGACATGAATCTATTTTCTACTCGAATATGCCATCAATTTGTTGCAAAAAATAACTTTAAGAAACATAAAGATGTAAATAAGGGCATTTTAAGGAGTGTTAAAATTTAAAGTAACAAGATATTAAGATTTTAACAATGTTAACAAATGACTGATAATCAAACAATTAAACCTTGGTTTAAAATTAACAATTAGACTTCCAAGCTAATTCATTTGGTTAAACTTTCCTAATTCTAGCACTTCTGATAGTGACCTCCCCTCCTAGCTATTGTCTAAATAAGCTTTTATCCGCTTCTTTGTACTGACGCTGACGATTACCCCAATACCTACAAAAGGTATAAAAAACCAAACTGAAACATACTAGGGTAAAAAGTTACTCTAAACATTTTAAGGTGATTTGATGGAAACCCCAAAACGACCAAGATGAAGGAGCCTAATACGTTCCTTCATCCCAAATGAAACAAAAGAAAACAAAGATTCATTTTCCAGTATTCGTTTAAAAACCTGAATCGCGTACTTTCCCGCAAAAAGTGGGAAAGTACTTTTTTAAAAGGATGAAAAAGCTAAACCACAGTTATATGAAAAGAACAATTACACTACCGCATCAAGACTTTCCCAAATCATACCATGAACAGTATTGCTCTATTCTAGAGTAAACTATTATTCCTATTCTTTATAAACATATACAACACCATTAAAATATTTTTCAGCTATGAAGATTCAATTTTACTTTTTAGCACTGCTCATGCTATGCTGCTATGGATATACTAATGCACAAAGATGGAATGACTGCCGAACGAATAACTTTAATACAGCTAGGAATTACTTCCAGGTGGATGACCTAAGCTTTACTGTCAACTACAGGGGTATTCGTTCCTACATGAACATTTTAGCAGTGGAAGACCCTGATTTGCATCAAAAGCTTCAGCCACAGTTTCAGCTAATTCAGGGAAAAAGAAATGGCGCTATTGCTGGTGGTGTTACTTTAAGTGCAATAGGAGGCATTTTAATGCTTGTGGCTCTTGATGATAACTCTTCAGATCAAATCAGATTTGGCCGTGGAGCTAGTCACCCTGATGTAGGATTGATGCTCAGTGGATTAATGGTTATGAGTATTGGAGGAATAATAGAAGTAATCTTTAACCCAAGAGAGAATGACTTTTTAGACTTTTTTAATCTACATAATAGAAATTCGAAAAACCAAAAAATTCAATGGAGAATGGGGCTGAATGTCTGGGGTAATAATGCCCAAGGTATTCGCCTACAACTCCAATTTTAAACCACAAAAACATCTATGTGGAAGGAGGTGGCAGCTTTATTGATGCTGGTGTAAATTTTGATATGCGCTTAGAGAAAGGAAGACTAGAAGGAATGGTCATCTTTCCATTATAGTTCAATTACTTAGTGGGAAGTGGTATAAATGGCTTTGGCTTTGCAGGAGGCTTTATAAATTTTGGTTATCGGCTTCAGCCTAGGGATAGAGGACTAATATTGCAAATCAATTGGAATCCCATTCTACTTCGTGGCGAGGGCTTTGAGTACAAAAGCTTTGGCATAGGCATGGGTATAGGATTCAAATAAATCAAAAGACTCTTATTGAACTATTGCACCTATAAATCAACGTATG
Organism: Saprospiraceae bacterium; assembly: GCA_022448955.1. Lineage (GTDB taxonomy): Bacteria > Bacteroidota > Bacteroidia > Chitinophagales > Saprospiraceae > JALEHC01. Next base: position 21,192 of record JAKVCU010000076.1, on the reverse strand, counting down.
GAGTGAATTGTTTTACTTCATACCTAATGAATCACTCGACAACAAAATTCCAGAGAGGCACACATGATCAAAGAACATCCAGAAACGCAGCTCTCTAGAAGCAATGAAAACTAAGCTCCGCCATTCGTAACAACTGTAGGTATATTATTTGTGAAATTACAAGTAATTACCTCACTCTCTCGGCTCCTGTTACATTGGCGGAGTCTTTTTTTGAAGTTAGGGCTTTAGCAAATAATAACCTACACAATTGAACTTGTTCTTTTTTCCTCATACTTCGTTAAAAAGCCCTGCCTTTGCCGTCAGGCAGGCTCGCTGTAGCTTTGGCTATAGCTACGTTTTTTGCCTTGTCTGATGAAAAAATAACTTCGCCAATTTTGCGTAGTTTATTAATTTCTAAATCCCTTAAATGAAAGCTAAACATGAAAAACCACTTTCTACTCTTAAGTCTGTTTTTTTTAGTAGCCTGTATGACCACACAAAAAAGTTTTGAAAAGAAACAGTACAAACAAGCCTTCCGATTAGCACTATCAAAAATGCAAAAAGGAAAAGAGGTAGAAATCAATGAGCCTATCCTACACCAATCGCTAGATATTTTACTTCAACCTATTCTACATCAAAAAGATTCCTTCCAAAATATAGGGACCATCGCCTTTCTAAATAAGGCGTTAAAGAAAAATGAAGATGCACTAAAATATTTGCGTAAAGCACAGAGATTTAGCACTCCAAAATTTGATTCAATTAGAAATAAACTGATTCAAGAGGTACCTCAAATTAATGCACAAATTGCTCAACTATACATTGATCATGGCCAAGATAAATTGAATAAAGCTCTAGAGAACAACAATAAAATTTTGGCGCAAAAGGCTTACCAAGACTTTAGAAATGCTAAAGAACACGGACGTTTAGATCAAGCGACTGATTCTTTACAAGCCTATAGTCTTGATTTTGGCCAAGTCATCGTGGTAGTTACAACAGATGTTTGGTCACCATCTATGCAATGGGATGTTGATAGAGCATTTGACAACATTGGTAATTGTGGAGGTCTCTTCCTGCAAGTTTATTATAATAGCAATCCAACTCGCAGAAGAACAGATTGTATTCTGGATTTTAACTTCTCTTCAGTGGATTTTGATACCGATGATTCAGAAGTCACCCATCAGTACGAAACAAAGGTTATTGATAAGTATAAGACCGTTACAGACACCTCAGGTGTATCTACTCAGGTACCAGTATACGAAACAGTAACCGCTAGTGCAGAAGTCATCACTCGTACAAAAACAGCTACCTTATCTGTAAATATGTCTGTCAGATCTCAATCTCCAAATTGTCGTTGGAGTAGCTGCCACCAATCAAGGACGATTACCTCTGAAGTAGAAATCATTGAAACATCCGGGGATGAACGTGCCTTACCCCATCAATATCAACATATTTTTGGCATTCAAGATGATGTAGAAGATGACGATGATATGGAGGAAGAATTGGTAGAATTGATCTATAGAGATATTGTTCGGGCTTGTTTCTAAGTACGCCTTACTAAAAACAACATATTGTATCAATCATTATTATTTAAAAAAAATAATTTGAAAAATACACTCCTTTGCCTTAAATTTGTAAAAAACAGCGAAGAGTGTTAGATATATCAAACTATATCGAAGAAAAAACGCCTCCCATGCGGGAAGCTTTCCCTTCAACAGGATCAGCATATCATGGTGGAGATAGTGATGGCTATGAGTACCGTTCTGTGTTTGCTGGCTCCAAACTTGAGCAAAGTTACGAGATGATCTGCCAGTTCTTAGAAGAAGAAGGATATGGTGATATTCCACGCCCCAAAGATGCTAAAGAACTACAACTCTTCCGATTACCTACCCGCAACAAACAAATTCTTCTATTTGAGGATAATGGTTATGTACACAATCCAATAAAAATTCTATTCCCTGTAGATGGAAGGAAGAAAAAGACCTTGATCCTCTGTATTTATAACGAAGCTGATCCAGAACATTTACTGAAATTTCACCGAGTTTTGGAAAGAAATAGGTAAAATAAATTGGCCACGAATCACTCCTGTACTTCTTTTAAGAAATAGCTGAGTCATCCGTGGCAAGAACATTGAGTATTTCAAGAATTACTTATTTACTATCAATTGATTCGTAATCGAATATTCCTTTGTAGTAAGCTTAACAATGTAAGTTCCAGCAGGATAATCTGTTGCGTCCCATTCATAATCGTGGGTACCATTATCCAACTTTTTATCAACAATTACAGAAATCAGCTGACCACGAACATCATAAACCTCAAGTCTAACATTTTCTTTTTCCTCCAAGAAAACCTTAATATTAGTAAGTTGATTGGTTGGATTTGGAGAAATAGATAGTTGAGGTTTTTCTATTACTACAGATTGAAAGTTACTCAAAGATTCTAGAGGCTTTGAAAGCTTCTTTACCTTTTTCTCCTTTAGTTTCTTTTTTTTCTTCTCTTTCTTGGCCTTCTTCTCTTCCTTTTTCTCCTTTAGTTTCTTTTTTTTCTTCTCTTTCTTGGCCTTCTTCTCTTCCTTTTTCTCCTTTAGTTTCATCCGTTTAGTAATAATCTCTATCACTCCATTTTGGCCGTTTTTTCCATACTTAGCTGTAGCTGAGTTACCTTTCAAGACAGAAATAGACTGAATTTCATCGGGTGAAATTTCTTCATCAATATTATCGCGCTTGGAAATTACTCCATCAATAACGAATAAAGGTTTATCATTGACTGGAGTACTATCTGTACGGATCATAATCTTAGTTTCCTTATCATCAACTAGCCGAAATCCTTGTATTGAATTTTCCTTAAAACTAAATATCTCGATGATTTCACCAGTATGATTGCTGCCGGCTCTTCCATATAGTTGAGCATTTTTATAAACATTTACGGTATGAACTTTTTCAGTTGGAATATTGATGGTAAGCTTTCCATTTTCGTCTATAGTCCAATCTTTAAAAGGCTTATTATCTAAGAAAACTAAAGGTTTTGTACCCTTTTTCACACTTACAGTTAATAGCTCTCCACCTTTATCAACTTTGACTTTTTCCTCCGCCTTTTTGATTCGGTAAGTTCCTGTAACGATAAGCGGTTCAGGTACTTCTTCGACAATAATTTCTTCAGCTGCCATCTCTACTTCATCGAGTTCTGTTTTTATTTCAGTGACCTCAATGACTTTGATGGTATCATCTTCATAAAGGATTTCTTCCTCTACAATGATTTCTGTGTATTTATTTTCATCTTGATTTATTGATTCTTTCCTAGAACCAACCACCACTCGCTCTCTATTTTCTACTCTAAGGCCCTCGACTACTACAGGTTTTTCAGGCATGGTATCTTGTTCAACTATTTGAGTAGGAACATTTTCCTCACCTGGATTATTTTGTACAACAGCAGTCGGATAGAAAGCCATCATTGCTCCACTAAAGATTAACAATAGTAAAGCGATAGCTGAATTTTTAGATCGAGAAGGCGTTTCTTGTTCTTTAAACAATCGGTAGATTCTTTGAGTGAATACCCCTTTATTACCATTTGCAGACATAGCCAAATGTGTTTTAAATGAATAATGTTGTGATTGAATTTGTGTAAGCGTCTGCGCGTAAAGCATGGGTTGATGGTATAGGTTCATGACCATATCATCACAACAATGCTCTCTTTCCGCTCGCACATTTTTGGAAATCCACCAAATAAGGGGGTGATAAAAAAATAGAACCTCAATAAAGGATTGCAATAAATTAACTAAGTAATCATGCCGCTTAATATGAGCTAACTCGTGCAATAATAGCACCTCAATTTGTTCGTCGGATAGTCCTGTAAATACAGATACAGGTAACAAAACAATCGGGCGTAAAAATTTATACGTAATCGGTACAGAAATGATTTCAGATAAACGGACATCTACTATTCGGCGAATGCCTGATCTTCTTTTTAATTCCTCAAATCGACTTTGCCAAGGATCTGGCAATACTTGAATACCTTTCTTCGAAAAAGTATGCAGTCTAGTTAAGCCCACAAACATTCTAGAGGACAAGAAAAGCATTCCCATCATCCAAAAAATGGCCAAATAAGGCATAATGGGTTCTGCGATTAAGGACCATTGAGTAAAAAGATCTGTAGGTTGTTGACTTACTTCTGTTGTTGATGAGGTCAACTCGGTTACCTCTAACAACATATCATTGTCAAGGGTTATAGCAGATACATAATATTGATTCCATTCTACCCAGAAGGTATGGGTACTCCATGCAAAAGCTGATAATAGAGCAAGCATTGAAAGCTTGTAGCGAATAGAAGCTGCATTATTGGATATTCTTTGGAATAGTAATTTTAATACCAGAGCAATTAATAAAATTTGCCAAATGGAATGTAAAATAGTCCATCCAAGAATAGTAGCTATAGAATGAAGCGATATAGTTAGTATTTCCATTATTTCTGCTCATTTTTTTTCTGGTCTAACCATTTTTGAATCGCTGCCAACTCTTCCTCAGAAGTCGCTGCCTGCCCTAGAGCATGCAATGCCAAATCCATAGCAGAGCCTTTATAAGCAGTCTTTACCAGACGCTTAAATAGATTCTCTTGAATTTCTTCTTCTTTCGGAATAGCTTGATAATAGTGGGTTTTGCCTTCTTTATATCGACTAACCAAGCCTTTCTTGGTCATCCTCTGCAATTGTACCAATACTGTCGTATAACCGGAATCTTTTTCCGTACTTAATTGCTCAAAAATAAAACGGACCGTGCAGGGCTCGTTTGCCCAGAGCACTTGCAAAATCTCTAGTTCAGATTCTGTTGGTTGATATTTTTTATCACTCATTATCTAATAGATTTAGGTCTATGATCATAAAACCACTACAAATATATACGACAATTGTTGTAGATGCAAATTATCTACGACATTTGTTGTATATAAGTATAAAAAAAACTCAATGCCTAAGCATCAAGTCTTTTCTCAACATTGTTATTATCAATAGTTTCTTTCGGTTGGTTGTTGGATACACTAATAAATATCAACTAAATTTTATTCATCAGTTAGATCTTCTAGATCATCTAAATCGATTTTCTTTAATGCTTTACGCAAATCATCTTCCTCAATATTTTCACCTTTAACGGTCACTACTATTCGATCTTGGATAATCAAGGCAATTTCACCTTCTTCTTTTCGGCTATCATATTTCTCGAAAGCTTTATGGCCTTCAATCTCTGTCGTACGTTCATATCCATAGTCATTTTCTTTATCGACTTCTAATTCTGACCAGATAGCGAGGCCTCTGAGTGCTGCTTTAAATCCTCCTATATCTGCTATAGATATTTTTATTTCTTTTGTTCCACTTTCGTAAGTTGCGTTGGCGACGGATGTTTTAATCCCCAATATACCTGCACGTTCTCCTTCGAAAGAAGTTCTTTTCATCCAACCGATGCTAGACGGAAGTTCTTTCTTTAATTTTCTAAAATCAACCGCTTTTGCATCTGTTTCGACATTGACCTCCATATTTTTAAATGCATCTGCCAATTTTTCAAGTCCATTTTCCAGTTTATCCATAGATTCATCACTGAGCTCAATTTTACTATCTTCCCCAAAAGATATACTAATAGAATTATCTTTATCCCTTTCTTCTTGTTCCTCTTCTGGTTCTTCTTCTTGTTTTGCTTGTTGTTCTTCTTGTTCTTGCTCTTCCTGCTCATTGCTAGGGCTAAAGCATGATGTAAGAATTAGGCTGAAGCCGAACAACAAAAGAAATGCTTTCTTCATAGAGTGTGTTAGTTTGATTTTAGTTTAATTAACAATGCTTAAGTTATCTGAAATGTCGAGGAAAATACTAGAAATTTAGACCAATTTAGATGGAAATTGCCTTAAAAGGGTGATTTATCTTTCTAATTGACTTAACATCCATCGTTTTTCAGTCAGTATTTCTTCTTCATCTAGTTTTTTCCTTAGTTTTTTAATGGATACTTTATCATAATAATTCAGACTTAGTAATCTTTTTGTATATCTGATCGTATTCAAATAATTCGTTTTGTGATAGCCGATGACTTTCTTACGAAGAATATAGTTTTGCATAGCATCTAAGTGGGCTTGTAAGAGATCAAACTCATCTAGTTCGTAGTAAATTTTTAATAATAATGTTTTTGCAGAAAGATTTAGCAAGGGATCCTTATAATTTGCTTTTTGCAAAAGTGGAAGTGCCTCATCAAATTCTTTTTTGGCGTAAGCCAGGCGTGCTTTACAAAAACTAAATGAACTTTCGCGATAGGGTTTGGCCAACTTGCTTCTATACTGATAAATAAAATTCTCGCCCCAATCAAAGCGCTCTGTCCTCAATGCTACTGCTACTATATTATAATAAGTAAAGCGAGATAATAAGCCGTTTTCCAAAAGGTGATCTCCTTCCAATGATACTTCATACAAGCGCATAATATCCTCAAAATACCTCTCCTCTCCATTATTCACTTTACGGATACCATAATTGATGCCCATTAGGAAAAGATCGCGCGTTTCATTGGTATCAAATGAAGCATGATGTTGTAAGAGTAAATCTTTAAATTTTCTAAAATGTACTTCTTCTTTGTGCACTCCCAGCATCAAGAAACAATGATAATAAATAGCGACATCCGCTAATTTCAACAATTCACTTTCTTTCAAATAGGCCAATAATATTTCTGTAATTCCCAAATGATGATCGCCTGGATAAACCGTCTGGTGGGCTATTGCAAGGCAAGACTGGCGCAGTTTGGCACAAATCAGTGCAGCATCAGCTGCATCTGCTATTTGCTGTAGCATGGAAACATCTGCAGGTTTAGAGCTATACTCCATAATATACTGTTCCATTTCTAGTTCATAATTTACCTGTAAAGGTTTGCTCCCTAGTTTCTGGTGTCGTTCTAATACTTGTTTGGCTGCATTGATATTTTGCTTCGCAAATTTTTCCTGTCCTAGCTTTCGTAGTGCTTTCACTTGTAAGTAGGAAATATACTCTTCTTCATTTTCAATCTCTTTGATAGCCAAAAAATGAAGTAACAACTTATACAAATCGCTCATAGCTAATATCAGCTTCCGCAAATGATAAACTTCGCCTATAAACGTTTGTCGAAAAGCTTTTTCATAAACAGGTTCTTTATTTGATTGGTAGGCCTTTTCTAAGTACTGCCAAAGATTAATGAGATAGTCCTTCCGATTGAAATAAGGGGATTTTATAAATCTACCTGCTTCTCGAATATGAGTAACAGAGAAAGAAATGATTAAATTCCAAAGCTTACTGTTTTCCATTTTCTCGATTCCAAAACTCTATTAAATACTAAATATCAGCAATTTAAAATAAAAAACTGTAATAAATACAGCTACTATTGAATAAATTTGATATTGAATAGCCATGAATGAATTTTCATATTTGTATCATCAAAAAATACAAAAATCATACCCATGAAAAGAAAACTATTCCTACTAACGCTCACTTGCGTTTTCTTAAGCTTACAAACTACATTGTGGGGGCAATGCACAAATCCTCCTGTCGTGATCTGCAACAATATGATGCAAATTAACTTATCGCCTACTACTGGCGAGGCTACAGTTTTTGCAGAGGACTTTGATGCAGGTTCTTATCCTGTGAATTGTGGTGACAACCTTGAGTTTAGAATAAACTTGGCAGGACAGAGTACTTCTCCTCCTGATGATATATCCATTACTTTTAATACACCTGGTAACTACTCCATAGTTCTATGGGTAATTGATGATGGTGGAAATTTTAATGCTTGTTTTACTGATGCAACGGTACATACTTCCACTGATGAATGTGATCCAGATATCACAGCACCATTAGCAGTTTGCTTTGATCAAATTGATGTCACTTTAGATCAATCTGGTTCAATAGAAGTATTTCCATCGGATATAGATGCAGGTTCTTCTGATAATTGTGGCGAATTTACCGCACTTATTAGATTAGAAGGTAGTTCTGATCCTTTTGCCTCTAGCATAACTTTGACTAATATTGGAGATAACATCATTGAGTTGCAACTAACAGATGATGCGGGCAATACATCAGTGTGTTGGGGAAATATTTTTGTTAATCCTATGGATGAAGATTGTGAAGGCAATACCGTTCCTCCCACAGCTATTTGTGAAGACGAATTACTCATCAATTTGCTACCATTTACTAATTCTGTACAAATCTTTGCACAAGATATAGATGCAGGATCATTTGATGACTGCAGTAGTATAGTAGATTTAAGAATCAATCTATTGGGAGAAACCACTACTCCACCACCTGCACCTTCTAACAGTATAGTTTTTGATGTTGCAGGTGAATTCACAGCCGTCTTGTGGGTGCTTGATGAAAATGAAAACTGGAATAATTGCCAAACATTAGTTATAGTAGAAGATGCTTGTGAAAATGATGTTTATTCACCTATTTCTGTTTGTAAAAGTAACTTGGTCATTAGCTTAGGTGACGATCAATCTGTAACATTATTCCCATCAGACATTGATGAAGGTTCTTATGATCTTTGTTCTGATGTTACCCTTACTATGGATATATTTGGTGATATGCCTGTCTTTCCCAGTAGTGATCAAATAACCTTTAATAATATTGGTAGTCATTTCGTTGCAATAGGCGTAGAAGATGAATCTGGAAACCAAAGTCAGTGTATCTCGGAAGTAACTCTAGTTCAAGAAGAATGTCCGTACCTAACAGTTGATATGACTGCTCCCTTCCTTAGAAGATGTTTTTCTAATTTTTACGTAGTCAATTACTGCAATTATGGAACAGAACTTGCTGAGGATGCATATATAGAGGTATCTTTAGATCCATTCTTAGAATATTTAGGTAGTACCATTCCATTTACTTCAGAAAATAATAATGTTTACCGCTTTGACCTAGGTGACATTGCAGGTGGAGACTGTGGTTCCTTCAAAGTTTACTTTGAAGTCAGTTGTGATGCAGAACTAGGTCAAACACATTGCTCAGATGCCATCATCCACCCCAACGACTTATGTGGCGATAACTATACAGGTCCAGTAATTGCTGTACAAGGTAGTTGTGACTTAGATAATGATCAGGTTATTTTCACCATTACCAATGAAGGACAAGAGGCTATGCCTTCTCCTCTGAATTACCTCGTGGTAGAAGATGTCATTATGTATGTAGAGGAAGAGCCTTTCCAATTAGGCATTGCAGAATCCATTGATATTACCTTACCTGCTAATGGCTCTACTTACCGTTTAGAAGCGGAACAAGCAGAGGATTATCCTTGGTTTAATAAGGTAGCCGATGCGGTAGAAGGTTGTATAAATGGTGATGAATTCAGTATGGGCATGATCACACAATTTAGCCCCTTTGAAGCAGGGGATTTCATTTCGATTGATTGTCAAGAAAATATTGGTTCTTATGATCCAAATGACAAACAAGCAAATCCTAAAGGGGTGGGAGAAGATAATTTATTGCCTAAAAACACTCCAATTGACTACAAAATCCGCTTCCAGAATACAGGTACGGATACGGCATTCCAAGTGGTGGTAGTGGATACCTTATCTGACCAGTTGGATGCACAGAGTATCCTCCCTGGAGCAAGTAGCCACCCTTACACCTTCGAGATCAGAGAAAACATTTTGGCATTCACTTTTGAAGATATTCTATTGCCTGATAGTACAAGCAACGAAGAAGCTTCTAATGGTTTTGTACAGTTTAGCATCAACCAAAAAGAAGATTTGCCAGATGGGACTTTGATTACTAATACTGCAGCTATCTATTTTGACTTTAATGAGCCGATCTTCACCAATGAAGTCTTCCATATCATTGGCCAACCAGTGATTGTGTCCTTAAAAGAGATTCCAAGTCAGGAAATGATAGAAGTAAGTGCCTTCCCCAATCCATTTCAGGAAAGTACAAGTATCCTACTTCCAAACACACAGGGAGGAACATTTGAAATATTTAATACACAAGGGCAGAAAATAAAAGAAAAGCGTTTCCAAGGAAACTTAATTGAAATACAGGGAGAAGCATTCCACGAAAGTGGACTCTACTTCATTCGAATCCAAACAAATCGAGGAAAAATCCTTCAAGGAAAATTAGTTATAGAATAAATGAAGAAGGGCCTTATCAAGCAATCGATAAGGCCCATTTTTTTATTCTTCAGCAGCACCTTCGTTCTGCTTAGCTTCCGGCTTCATTTGTGGGAAGAAGAGTACCTCTTGAATCGAATATTGATTCGTCAATAACATTGTCAAACGATCAATACCGATCCCCAAACCAGAGGTTGGTGGCATACCATATTCTAATGATCTTAAGAAATCTTCATCCAGTACCATTGCCTCATCATCACCACGCTCCGCTAATTTCAACTGATCTTCAAAACGTTCTCTCTGATCAATTGGATCATTCAACTCCGAATAGGCATTCGCAATTTCTTTACCATTAACAAAGAGCTCGAAACGCTCTACCAATCCTTCTTTTGAACGGTGCTTCTTCGCCAAAGGCGTCATTTCGATTGGATAATCAGTGATGTAGGTAGGTTGAATCAAATTCGCCTCTACTTTTTCACCGAAGATTTCATCAATTAATTTACCTTTCCCCATAGAATCATCTACTTCAATGTGTAGTTCTTTACACACTTTACGTAAACCTTCTTCATCCATTTCAGAAACGTCGATATCAGTATACTTCTTGATCGAATCATACATAGATAAACGCTCGTATGGTCCAGCAAAATTGATTACATTTTCACCATAAGCCACCTCAGTAGTGCCTAATACTTCTTTGGCAATGTACTCTAGGCAGTTTTCTACCATTTCCATCATCCAATCGTAGTCTTTGTAGGCTACATAGATTTCCATAGAAGTAAACTCTGGATTGTGGGTACGATCCATCCCTTCGTTACGGAACATTTTACCAATCTCATATACGCCATCAAATCCACCTACGATCAAACGCTTTAAGTACAACTCATTGGCAATACGCATATACAATGGCATATCCAGTGTATTGTGATGAGTAGCAAACGGACGCGCCGCTGCACCACCGTGAATTGGCTGAAGGATAGGCGTTTCCACTTCTAACCATCCTTTAGCATCAAAGAATCGACGCATAGCAGAAACAATACGGCTACGCTTGATGAAAATCTCTTTGTACTGCGGATTTACCGTAAGGTCAACATATCGCTGGCGGTAACGCAATTCTGGATCAGTAAATGCATCATATACATTTCCTTCTTTATCTCTCTTTACAATTGGAAGTGGGCGTAAAGATTTGCTTAAGAAAGTCAGTTCATGCACATGAATGGATACCTCACCTGTACCAGTAGAGAAAACTTCTCCTTTTACACCGATAAAGTCACCAATATCTAACAACTTTAGTAATTGCTTATATTTTTCATTGTCATCACCTCCCAGTTCCTTCTTATTGATATATAATTGGATGGTTCCTACACTATCCTGTAATTTTGCGAATGGTCCACGTTGGCCCATGAAACGGCCTGCAATATGTACCTCTTTTGCGTTGTATTCGCCTAGTGCTTTTCCTTTTGCTTCCGCAAAAAATGCATCAAGGTTTACGCTAGTACCATTTGCCTCAACTTCTTCAGCGATAGGCAAACCAGCGGCTAGTTCTTCGTTTTTCAACAAATTAGCGACCTTTCCTCTACTCTTGAACATGGCATCGCTCAACTTTTCCGCCAACTCTGGTGTGAAGTCTTTAATCACTTCTAACTCCTTCGCTAGGTTCTGTTTAAACTCAGCAGTTGTGATGGCTGTTGATTGATGATCAATGTCGAACTTTTCGGCTGGGAATGCATCAAATCCCAGGTCACGGATTTTTTGAAGGTTCTCCCTTCTTACTAATTCCTGATCGCTTAATTGCATTTTAATAAATCAATTTTGATAAATAACTCTTTTGAAAGCTGCAAAAATAGGCTTTTCAAATGATTGGAATAACAAAATTAGACAGGAATTAGTTCTTTATTCTGTAGAATAATGATTTAGAAAGGTATCGGTACGATTATATTGCGATAAAAAAGCGATTATAAGGAAAGTTATGCTTTTTGACGTTCATTTTTTATCCTTGATAGTGAAAAGTACTCAAACAAGTCCACAAGCAATCATTCTATACCTTCTTTTCCTTAAAGGGAAAAACTTATTACAGAAGCAGCACTCTTCTCCAGTAATCATGGCATTACACGGTTTGATCATTTTGCAATTAAAATATTTCTAAAATAAAGATCATATTATCATCAGAAAGCAGCCATTTTCGATTTTCACTGTCTACTGCAATATCTAATGCCTTTGGCTTACAAGCGATACAATGTTCAATAATTGGTGGCTCAAAAAAAGTGAGCTGAGCATCTTCTAGAGCAAAGTGATATAGACCATCTTGATTACCTATCCATAGTTCTTGGTCTTGATCTATAGCTAAAGAATGAATAGCATCTGTTGCTAACAAGGAATTATTGCTATTCCACTTTTGCCAAATTCCATCTTTTTGCTGAATTAGACCAGTAGAAGTAGCAAAAAACGTTCCCTTCTCTTCTAGGTAGACGATATCCTGTACCTCTTCAATGGTGATCAATTCGCCTTCCGAGTTGACACCTTCATTGACAGAATCGACCATGCCATTCTCTAATAAAAAAACCCCACTATTGGTACCCAACCAAATACCATTTAGACTTACTTCAAAAGCGTGAATATCCACCACCTCTTGAGGTAATTCGTAATTCTCCCAAGTTCCATCGTGATGTCGTAGCAAATGATTATAAATACTCATCCATAAGCTTCCATCTGCTGTTCTTTTTAAAACTTGCAGTTTTCCATTCTCCAGATTTACTGGTAAATGATGCCGATTCAGTTGACTTCCGTCAAATTGCACTAACTCATGATCCATCCCAAACCAAAGCTGGTTATTATGGTCAAATGCAATTTTCTCAATAAAAGAAGCATGGGGAAAATGCTCTTCTATTTGTTGAATAAATTGCCAAGTGGAGCCATTAAAATTCCATAAACCTTTTCGCCAAAGTCCATCATCTCCTCTATAGTCAGAACCTATCCATAGTTGGTCCTGATGATCGATATTCAGTCTCACTATACTAGAATACGCTTTTGCCAAATGACTGGCATCTTCTAATAAATTCCATTGGGGACCACTAAGAGCAGGCATCTCTGGCGTAGGTTCCTCTATGACCTCCTGGCTCTTTTTTTGGCAGGCCATAAAAAGAAGAGATAGCAGAATCAAAGAAAAGTAGAATCGTTTCATGTCTTTTGTTGTTTAATATACCTATGACGTTAATCTTGTAATAGCTTAATGTTGTGCCAATTAATAAAATAAAATCAGCACTTTATCTAAGCGGCTAGTCAAAATTGCTTGTATAATAAATTCGTCAGCTCAAAAATCGTAAGTAACTGACGATAGTAGAGTTACACACGATTTTAGAACTGACTAAAAGAATTTATTATACCAATTTTCTAGCTTAACAACTTAAGTAGTTTATCCGAAACCGTGCCTGTCGGCAGGCTATAATTAGCACCATAAAATTCTGTCTTAGCACTGAAGCTTTACTGCAATTTTGATTGATCATTAGCCTTACCCTATGACATTACTTTTTCATCACTGTACCAAGTACACTCTAATCTAAATTACTTAGCATTTTTACTCAGCTCTGCGTTGTGTACCCACCTTAATAGCTAATGCCATCAGGCTCCGCGATGCCTTAAGATGAGCGAAAATCAGCTACTTCAAAACTTCAATTACAACGCGTAAAGCTTTGTTTTAAAAAATGATAAGGGAGCTTAAGGCAACCAACAGCCTTTTCAGCCATTTTGCTAGATTTTCGACTTTTTTCCATCCTTGTCTTTTGAATTTATAATACATTGGTGGGACGTATTTCAATCCTTCACCAATCATTATCAACAATTTAGAAAGAGTATTTCAGTAAAAAAAGGAAATAGGCCATTTAGAAAGTTATTTCTTATAAATAATTCCATTTGGTTTAATCTTTGAAACAAAATTTTGTGAAAACGTTAAACAGAAATAGATAGCTTATTCAACGAATGGTCTTTTGGTATTCCAATGACAAGGAAAATTTTTAAAGGCACAACTAGTAGTTATCAATTGTATATTGATGTATCCATTTTGCCTATTGGAAGATTTTTAGCTAGCGATAGCTTGTTTATTTATTTGCGACAAACGACTTTTTTTGCGTTTTTTTCCTTTTGATAGATAACATTCCTACATAAAATGCTTTTGATTTAGAACAAATCTTATTTTTTTGCATTTCCTCTACTGGATCAAAATACAACTATGCTCAAGATTGCTTTTTCACCAATTTATCGTTATCAGCTTCCTAATAAGCATCGTTTCCCGATGGTGAAATACGACCTCATTCCTGAGCAATTGTTATATGAGGGTACTATTGAAGAAAGTAGTTTTTTTGAGCCTACTCCTCTTCAAGAGCCTACCATACTACTTACCCATGAAGAAGAGTATTGGGAAAAACTTAAAAATCAAAAGCTGAGTAAAAAAGAAATTAGAGCGATTGGATTTCCGATGTCGCCTCAATTGGTAAAACGAGGAACACACATAGCTAACGGCACCTTACAATGCGCCTATCATGCCATGCAAAATGGTATTGCCATGAATATTGCTGGTGGTACCCACCATTCTTTCACCTACAAGGGTGAAGGTTTTTGCTTACTCAATGATATTGCTATTGCCTCTAATTTTTTGCTGCAAGAAGGTCATATCCAAAAGATACTAGTAGTTGACCTTGATGTACATCAAGGAAACGGCACTGCACAAATTTTCAAAAACGAAGACCGAGTATTTACATTTAGTATACACGGTGAAAAAAACTACCCCCTCAGAAAAGAGTCTTCTGACCTTGATATTGGTATGCCAGATAAGACAGAAGATGAATTCTACCTAAAAACCCTTCGAAACGTGCTACCTCGTTTAATTGACGAAGTAGAACCCGATTTCATTTTCTATTTATCTGGTGTAGATGTTTTAGCAACAGATAAACTCGGAAGGCTAAGTTTGAGCTTGGCTGGATGCAAAGAACGTGATCGAATAGTGATGGATGCCTGCCATAAAAATAAAATCCCAGTGGCTGTAAGTATGGGTGGTGGATACTCAGAACGATTAGCTCATATTATCGAAGCACATGCCAATACTTTTCGAATAGCGCAAGAGATTTATTTTTAGTTTACTTTTCTACTATGGTTAATTGTAAAATGCCTTTTGATTTTTGATCTCTCTTCACCAGACATAAAGTTTTTTGAATATTTCTGTTCAAGCTCAACATAATGTTTACCTTTAGTTTACCAAATTATTCAGCCCTTCTTTGACCAGAAGGTCAAAGACCAAATAATACTAGCATGTCAACACTTAATCCGCTTGAGATGGCAGATTGGGAGATTGCCCAATCTGCTGAAACCAGAATGAAAACGATCCAAGAACTTGGAGAAGAACTTGGTCTAAGAACAGAGGAAGTACTTCCCTATGGCCATTATATGGGGAAACTCGATACCAATCTTATTCTAGATCGCCTAAAGGATCGTCCAAACGGAAAATACATCGATATCACCGCTATTACACCGACGCCGCTAGGGGAAGGTAAATCTACTACAACTATTGGCCTGCTACAAGGCTTAGGCTATATTAGTAAAAAAGCTTCCGCAGCTATTCGCCAACCTTCTGGTGGTCCAACATTCAACATAAAAGGCTCTGCAGCAGGTGGTGGACTTTCTCAATGTATTCCACTAGCTGATTTCAGTTTAGGTTTAACCGGAGATATTGACGCCATCACTAAGGCGCATAATCTAGCAATGGTTGCATTAACTAGTAGAATGCAGCATGAGTTTAACTATGGAGATAAAACATTAGAAAAGAAAAATCTAAAACGTCTTAATATCAATCCAAAGAATATTTCAATTGGTTGGGCAATCGACTTTTGTGCACAATCGCTTCGAAATATTATTATTGGCCAAGGTGGAAAGCTAGATGGTTTTATGATGCACTCTGGTTTTCAAATTTCTGTTTCTTCAGAATTGATGGCTATTTTAGCAATCGCTAAAGATTTAAAAGATATGCGCGAGCGGATCGGTAAAATGATTGTTGCCTATGATAAAAGAGGAAATCCAATCACAACTTCCGATCTTGAAGTAGCGGGTGCGATGGCTGCGATTATGGCGAAAGCCATTATGCCTAGTTTATTACAAACCATAGAAGGACAACCAGTATTAGTGCATGCAGGCCCATTTGCTAATATAGCCATTGGTCAATCTTCCATTGTGGCAGACTATATCGGCTTGAAGTTATCTGATTATCACCTTACGGAAAGTGGTTTTGGAGCTGATATTGGATTTGAAAAATTTTGTAGCCTAAAGTGTCGCTTTAGTGAATTAAAGCCTGATTGTGCTGTTATTGTCGCCACTGTTAGAGCTTTAAAAATGCACGGTGGCGGCCCCAAAGTAGTCCCTGGAAAAAAACTAGCCGAGGCTTACACGCAAAGGAATATCGCTTTGTTAGAAAATGGTATAAGCAATTTAATTGCTCATATTGAAACCGTGCAGAAGGCTGGCGTTCCTGCTGTCGTATGTATCAATCATTTCTACACAGACCATGACGATGAGATTCAATTTATCAGAGAAAAAATTGAAGCGATTGGTGCTAGAGTAGCTGTTTCAAAACATTGGCTAGAGGGCGGAGAAGGCGCAAAAGAATTGGCAGAAATGGTAGTCAAAGCATGTGAAGAACCCAATCAATTTAAGTACTTCTACAATGATGAGGATAGTATCAAAGAGAAGATTGAAGCACTAGCAACTAAAGTTTATGGTGCAGATGGTGTAGACTATTCGGCAGAAGCCAATAAAAAAATAGCAGCCTTAGAAGCTGATGATCGCTTTAAGCACCTTAATGTTTGTATGGTCAAAACACACCTAAGCTTATCTGATGATCCATATCTCAAAGGAAGACCTAAAGGTTGGAAGTTATCAGTACAAGATATTTTGGTGTATCAAGGTGCTGAGTTTATCGTTCCGATGGCAGGTACGATAAAATTAATGCCTGGCACGGCCTCTGATCCTAATTATCGAAGGATTGATATTGATACAGACACAGGAGTGGTAACTGGACTATTTTAAAATTAATTTTATAATATATGAAAATAAACCTGATGTATAAACAAAAAAAAGTCAACCAGTGCGGTTGACTTTAATTATAATCCCATGAACATATCCAAAATTAATAGAAAATTCTTTTCATATTTACCTCCTCCTTCCTTTGGGAGAAAACAAATAAATTTATATCTTACGCAACAGTAGCAAAGATGAAAAGATTCACGAACCTAATTCGTACAAACTTGTGATCTTTTATCTTTTTTAGCCAGCAACGGCATAATCCCATGAACGTGACCTGTTTAGGAGGCGATTTTAAAGAATCGCCTTTCTTTTTTTTTGTTCGTTGTTAACTTTTCGTTTTAAAGAGCGCAATTTATATAATATATATCTTTTATAGGGATAAAAGGGGTGTATCGTCCCAGAGAATACTGGGACGACCTACCACCAACAAATTATAATCCCATGAACATATTCAATTTTATTTTAGTTCTTTAACTAAATTTGTCATCTTTAGCTCCTTATTCACTAATCACATTACAAATATGCAACAACATCAATGAGTAAACAAAGACAAAAAAACATAATTGTGAAAAAAATAAAACTTTAAAAAAAAATAAAACCTTATAAATCAATTTATTAAATCAAAAAAAGTGAAAAATATAGTTTTATTTTTATTTTCTACATCTTATAAGCTACTCCCTTAATTAATTCGTTTGCAATGAGCCGAAAGGCTGCTAAGTTTGAATTGAAATGAAGGTCTAGAGGTAAACCATCTGCTAGGCGAGCAATTTGATAATCGTAAAAGCCACCAGCCGCCATATCAAGAATTTGTTTTGACATAGCCTGTATATTCACTTCTTCTATTTTATCTAAACTTCCTGAAACAAACCCATTTGGAAAAGATTCATCTAATAAAAATGGACGACCAAAACCAATAATATCTAGGGCTCCATCTTTTAGTACTTGCTCACAGAGGCTCTTTGTTCTAAAGCCTCCTGTAACCATCAAAGGAATACGACTTTCTTTTCTTACTTCCTTCGCAAATTCTAAAAAATATGCCTCTCGTTTTATGGTGGATGCCTTTAGGTTTTTTTGGGTGAAGAAGGTTAGATCTTCGTAGGTTCCGCCTGATACTTCTAACAAGTCTATATCCAATGCTTCCAGTCGTTTAATTACAAACAAGGCATCTTCTTCTTCAAAACCACCTCTTTGAAAATCGGCGGAATTGATTTTTACAGAAATGGGAAATGATGGCCCAACTACTTTTCTACTTTGTTTTACGATTTCAAACAATATCCTTGCTCTATTCTCTATACTGCCTCCCCATTGATCATTTCTTTTATTAGTTCGAGGAGAAAGAAATTGACTGAGTAAGTAACCATGTGCAGCGTGAATCTGTACACCTGTAAATCCAACATCCTGACAAAATGCTACAGCATGCACAAAAGCGTCGATGGTAGATTGAACCTGCCCATCAGTCATTTGTTTTGGTAAACCAAAAAAACCCATTTTTTTCAATTTAACCGAAGAAGGAGCTAAAGGTCTAAGGGTGTTAAAAATATTTGTTTGTCGGCCAGCGTGGTTAAGTTGTGCCCAAAAATGATGACCATGATTGGTAACACTTTTTGTCCATATTCGAAAGGATTCTTTGGGAGTTTCTTTTGTTATAACAATATTTCCAGCTGCTTCTAAATGTATTTTATCAACTAGAATATTTCCAGAAATTAATAAGCCTGCACCATTTTTTGCCCAATGATTATACAGGCGGATATGCCTTTGATTTGGTAAATGATCTTTTTTCGATAATCTTTCTGTTAAAGCAGCTTTCGCAATTCGATTATTCAATTGAATACCACATGGAAGTTGAAAATTAGATAACAGCATTAATTATATTATTTATTATATGATCTATAGGTTTTACTAACTTGCAGTCCGATTTCAAATGGAATAGATGATAATAAACTGATATATTTATCCTGCAAAATTAATGGTAGAATAATTATTCTATTTTGAATCCCATGGACTAGGCCATTAAATCAATCAGGAAATTCATAACATATCTATATTTAACGATGGATGACATATGATCATCCCAATTCCTGAAATATACATTTCGTATGCCTTTAATCTAACACAGCACTCAATATAAATAATCCCATAAATTTTGAAGATATAATGCCATTTTATGAACGAAAATGCCCTCTATTAGACTGATTTTCTTTTTCCATTTTAAGATGAATAGCATATTGAATTATTTCCAATTCTTTCCAAAAAAACTAATATAATTTTTTGTTTATTTCTAATCCTTTACTATTTTTATACAATAAGATAAATTCTTCTCTAAGCTTAGCTACCAATCTTGTAATACCCAATCACTCTTTGATTATTTATTTAATTGCACTTCAATACTTCATCTTTAAGCTTTTACTTAACGATGATCATCTTATTATTAGATTCATGAGTTTTATCTAATAAATATGTATCCCCCCTACTATTTACAGCATCTCATAATTTTTAGATGAAAGTACCATAGTTAAATTAAGAGAAACTAATTCTTCCATTAAACTTGACCATCAGATTTAGTCCTAAAGTTTTCCCATTAAGACACAATCACAGGTATTGATCTGTAACACTCAATACCTAAATTATTATGTCCACTAATGACAAAACTTTTTAATTATGAATACAAGTTATCTACTCAAATTTTTAATTGGATTAACTCTTATTGCAGCTTTTAATAGTGTGCAAGCACAATGCCCTAATGATAACATTCCATTTTACTTTTGGGATCTAAGTGAAGAAGGAGAAGAAGCCTCAACAACATGTATTTTTGGAGGAGAATATGCATCCCTCAATGTTATTGAAGGCGCATCTTACGAAGTTTCAACATGTGGTACAAGTTTTGATACTCAAGTTACAATATATGATGCAAATTCTGGAGCCGTTGTTGGATATAATGATGACGCATGCGGATTACAATCTACTGTAAATTTCACCTCAGCATCAACAGGAACAGTAAATCTCCTCGTTGATAAATACAACTGCCAGGATGAGTTTTCTTGCGCCGAATTATCCGCTACCCTTGTTTCCTTGTCGACTGGCTCTCCGCCTTGTGATAACCCTCAGGTCCCTAACGCCATATGTCAAGATATAATAGTACAGCTGGATGCTACGGGAAATGGTTCCACAACTGCTAGTGCCGTTGATAATGGTTCGAATGATGATTGCTGCAGCTCTTCTCCCGTTCCTTCGCAGGCAGACTTTACCATCAACATGGCTGATTCATGGGGGGATGGATGGAACGGCAATACAATTACTATCTTGGCGGACAATGATCCAGTACTAGAAGATGCCACCCTTGAGGATGGTTCTTCAGGATCAGAGACTTTTTCCGCACCAGAAGGAACGCTCATGACGGCCACTTGGACTGCTGGTTCTTTTACTAGCGAAGTATCCTTTGAAATAATAGATGCCTTAGGTGCAATTGTTGCTGGAGGTGATTTCGGTGATACCATTGACTACTTTATCCCTATTAGTGGTAACTCAAATGATGATGCATGTGGTATCGCCTCTTTAGCACTTTCAAAGACAGACTTTACTTGTACAGATGTAGGTGCTAATGTAGTAACCCTAACGGTAACCAATAATAGTGCTAATACGGCTACTTGTTCCGCTACCATTACCGTAGAAGATAATGTAGCACCTGAAGCGCTGTGTCAAAATATTACTGTACAACTCGATGACACTGGCAATGCCTCTATAACCGCAAACGCTGTTGATAATGGCTCTAATGATGCTTGTGGTATCGCTTCTTTAGTCCTTTCGCAAACTAGCTTTAGCTGTGCAGATATAGGCGCCAATAATGTAAGCCTAAGCGTAACAGATAATAATGCCAATGTCTCCACCTGCTCCGCCACTGTTACCGTTGAAGACAATGTAGCACCTGAAGCACTGTGTCAAAACATTCTTGTACAACTCGATGACACTGGCAATGCCTCTACAACCGCAAACGCCATTGATAATGGCTCTAATGATGCTTGTGGTATCGCTTCTTTAGTCCTTTCGCAAACTAGCTTTAGCTGTGCAGATATA
>JAKVCU010000075.1:17629-51669 GCA_022448955.1 Saprospiraceae bacterium | reverse complement strand
ATGGCTGAATTTTATTATACAAGCAATTTTGACTAGCCGATTAAGTAGTGAAGTTGTTTAAAAATATATCTTACCAGCTGTAAACATTGCATTGAGCACCAAATGCTTTAGTTTTTTTGCCCCGTAACTAAGGCTATGAAACTCAAAAATAGCTTCGCCTCAACACTCAAGCCATTATTCTCGATTGACAACATACTTTTTATTTCAGAACATTTTAATGGGAAATAATAGGTTGGTCTTTAAAATATTTTTTTGTTCCCATGATCATAGAGTCTTAATATTAGCTCATGCCTAGTTCGATACTGTCCTATAAAGAAAAGGGAGCAGAATTTAGATGATCTAAGATTATGCACTTGAATATATTTAGGAGTGAGCCGACACAATATGGCTGTACTCGGTAGAAAACCTTAAAAAAGCTATGGCATTATAATAAGGAACTTATGGTGAGTTTAATCTTAACAGTCTTTTAATTTTTTGAATACACGCTTATGGCCTAAATAATCTGGTTTTTGATTTAACCGCTATTAAAATTGAATCCCGTAATCTTTTCAGATTACGGGATTATTGGAGTTTGTTGGGAATTTATTGATTGTTCATATCAAAATAAGTTAGTGATTCTTGATAATTTTCACCAAACAGTATATCGAGCATTCCTGTGTAGAGAAGTTGTTTGCAAACCTGTCTTACTATTTACGAAAAATAAATTGAGCACTCTAGGTTTTCATTCCGCCTGCCAAGCAGGCATATTTTTTCGTCCCATAACTAGAACTTTGAAGCTCAAAATTAACTTTGCCTGGGCTCTGAAGCCATACTACAAGGTTTTGGAATATACTTTTAAAACAACTAAAGAGGATAAATTCCACAACAGGCTCGCTTATTTAATTTCTTTTTCTTAGTCGTTCTTTATATTTAAGTAATTGTTTTTTGAGGGCATCCGTTGCTGCATCTACTGAGGCTTCAAAAGTTTTATTGGTTTCTTTTGCAACAATTACGTCGCCAGGGACATTTAGCCTAACCTCTACGACCTTATCTCTTACTTGCCCGGAGTTCTCCAATTTCAGAACAACATTGGCATCAATAATCTTGTCAAAAAATTGATCCATTTTAAAAAGCTTACGCTCGATGAAGGTTAATAATTTTGAATCTGCTTTAAACTGAATCGCTTCTGTATGTACTTTCATAAGCTGATTTTTAGGTTAAAAAATTCTAGATCAATCAAAAAACGGCGTTGTTTACTGTAATTATTTCGACTTTGCTTTGGGGTGAGATTGCGTATACACCTCTTTAAGTCGCTGTATTGTATTATTAGTATAAATTTGGGTAGCAGCTAGGTTGCTGTGTCCCAGTAAAGTTTTGATAGCATTCAAATCCGCACCATTTTCGGATAAATGAGTAGCAAAAGAGTGTCTTAAAGTATGTGGACCTTTTTGTTCGACAGTGCTAACAATCGAAAGGTATTTTCTAACCACTCTGTAGACCAGTTTTGGATACATTTTTTTACCACTACTCGTCAGTAATAAATAATCTTTATCCACAATGTTATTCAAATACTGATTTCTATCCGCCAAAAAAGTTTTAACTTGTTTTACTAGGGCCGTGTTTATTGGTATAATGCGCTCTTTCATCCGCTTTCCAAGTACTCGGATTTCATTTCTTTTTATCGAAATATCCTCAACTTTTAATTCCAATAATTCGGCTCTTCTCATTCCTGTTTGATATAAAATTTCCAAAATCAGTCGATCTCTTTTACCTTCGTAGTCTTCTCCAAATTCAATTTTATTGAATAATGCCTCTAATTCGTCTTTATGAACATAAACAGGTAATCTTTTGCCTTTTTTAGGCCCAATGACCTTTGCCATAGGATTAACCTTTATATGTTCTCTTTTTAAGTAAAATTGATAGAGGGCCTTCAATGATGCAATCTTTCGATTAATACTTGCAGAGGTCAGGCCAGTATCTAATAAATAGATTATCCAAGACCGTATATGTTGATGAGAAATTTTCGACAAGGAATTGGTGTCATATTGCGTGGCCAGAAAGTCACTAAATTGCGCAATGTCTTTTTGATAAGCAACGATGGTGTGAGGTGAAAATCTTTTTTCAAACTTTAGGTAATCAAAAAATATCTTTATTTGCATCTAAGTAATTTATCTTCTTTGCTGTTAGTAATATGACTCAAAATTTTCTACTGTAATTTTTTCACCTGACATTCAACGAGAAGTGTGTTAGGTTTAGATCAATATATTCCAATAATGTAAAGAAGTCAAGGATTAATCATTAAAAAGGGTATGATTATTATCCATGATTCCAAAAGGCTTTGTATCTTTTCCAATGAAAAATAAGGACTTATGCAGCGAGAAAGGAAAGAAAAAAGTTTTGTTAAAAAACCAATATATGAAGGAGGGGCAAATGCTATGCGCGCATTTGTTAAAAAGCACTTGAAATATCCTAAAGAAGCATTCAATAATAAGATAGAAGGCACGGTTTACTTAAAATATACTATTGATTATCAAGGTAATGTAATAGATACACATATCATTTCTGGTTTAGGTCATGGTTGTGATGAAGAAGCAGAACGCATTGTAAAAATGCTTAAATTTAAAGTTCCTAAAAATAGAAAGATCAAGGTCACCTTCCATAAAAACATTCAAATTCATTTTCGTTTGCCAAAGCGTAAGGTAATACCCGAAAAATCACAGATCAGTTATACTATTGTGCCGTCACAAAAAGAGAAAGAGAAAGCTCCCAAGCGATCTTCTGGAAAAAGTCATTCCTACACGATTTCTTATTGAGAAAGTTGGTAGCCCTTTAAGGTTAGTGAAGTAGGACTCTATCTGGGTATATTTAATTCAGAACATGATTAAATTTTATTCAAAGGGAGAATTAACAATTTGGGGCTTTAGGTCGGCAAAGATAGGTTTTTGGGTAATGATTTGTAACGGAGCTTAGCAAGCTAATTGACTGATTGAATCAAACCTAATAGCTTTCAAAGCTTTGTTTTCCAAGCAGCAGAGAATTTAAACATACTCTCACCTTTCCAATTTGCAAATAGCCGTCCTTGATGGGCACTACAGCAGCATCTGATCATTTTGACCACAGCACAAATTCTCCAACGACTTTAACTTTTCCTGTATAACTCCCCCCCAGCACCATTTTATTGGCATCGATCATTTAATGTTTGGGAGGCTATCTCTGCTTAGAGATGGCATTAATTTGTTTTGCAAAAGCTATTTACTATCTTTTTGAAATAAATCGCATTAAAAAAAAACCCATGTGACATTTTTGTTGTTTCTGCCTTGATTAAGCATTCAAAGCTCCGTTTTTAATATGGAATTGTGAGAAACATTTCTATTTTTGTCTGCTGAAAAATTTCATTTTAAGCTTTACGGCTATTTATTTATTCTATCTGCATATTATGTTGCACTCACGACCTATTAATATTCGACTGTTTTTTATTCTCACAGTTTTTTGGACAGTATGTTCGACATCAAGCTTTGCTCAAACAGACAACTATCCGAAAATTACTACGCGTTTTGACAATCTAAGTTTGAAAATGATATTGGACCGTTTGGATAATCAAACACCTTATTCTTTTTATTACAAGGCTGAAGATCTTCCCAAAAAAAGATTCACTTATAATTTTGAAGCAACCCCACTTAATGAAGTATTGGATAAAATTCTTACTCCAACTACCTTAAGTTTTCTTCTTTACAGGGACTATGCTATCAATATTGTACCAGCCGAAATAGCACTGGGCAAATTTACAATCAACTATTATAAAGTAAGAGAAGAAATTACATCTCAATCAGTAAATAAAGATAAACAGCAACTGGAAGTTGGGAACATCAAACAATTGAACCCATCTGGAAATGCAATAGTAAAAGGAATCATCAGAGACCAAGCTACAAAAGAACCAATTATTGGTGCAACAGTGATGTGGAAGGACTTAGAAGTCGGTACAACCACGGATATAGATGGTAGCTTTGAGGTTGAAATGCCTGCTGGTATCCATTACCTGCAAGTTAGCTATATTGGATTCGAAGAATTAAACAGAACTGTAAAGGTAAATAGTGATGGTGAGTTTAAAATTGACCTAGAAAAAGGTGCTATTAACCTAGAAGAGGTAACAGTCAAGGCAAATAAAGCAGATGAAAGCGTAGAAACCGTTGAAGTCAGTGTAACTACACTTGACATAGAATCAGTAAAAAAAGGGCCTTCTTTTTTGGGAGAGGCGGATGTAGTTAAAAGTTTATTACTTACTGCAGGTGTAAGCTCTGTCGGCGAAGGCGCAAGTGGATTTAATGTACGTGGTGGAGATGTTGATCAAAATCTTATTTTGCAAAATGAGGGACTTATCCTCAACTCTTCTCATGCTCTAGGCTTTTTTAGTTCATTTAATACAGATCTAGTTTCTAGTGTTAAACTCTACAAAGCTAATATGCCTGCGCAATTTGGAGGACGTTTATCTTCTGTGATGGATGTAAAAATGCGTGATGGCAATGATCAGGAATTCAAGATTAAAGGAGGTGTAGGGCCTGTAACTAGCCGATTAAGCCTAGAAGGCCCAATTGTCAAAGATAAGGTATCTTTCATTGTGGGAGGTAGAGCATCTTATGCAGATTGGATTTTGAATTTGGTTCGAAATGTAGAGGTAAATCGCAGCTCTGTTTTTTTCTATGATGCCAATCTGAGGCTAAGTGCTAAACTCAATAAAAAGAATACTTTGATATTATCGGGTTATGCTGCGGAAGATGAGTTTACTTACAATGAGGAGTTTGGTTTTGATTATGCCACTTACATGGGGCAGTTGACCTTAAAAACCATCTTTAATCAAAAATCTTTCTCTAATCTTTCATTGACTTATTCTGATTATAAAAGCTCCAGAATTGACTTTGATGGTATTAGTTCTTCAAGATTGGAAAATAATGTCAACTATCTAAAGCTTAAGGAACTTTTCACATTCTCACCCTCTACACTCTTAAAGATAGAAACTGGTTTATCAGGTATTTTATACCAAGTTACGCCAGGTACTCTAATGCCTTTTGGAGATGAATCTACTGTAATAGGAAAAACAGTAGATGACGAAACCGGTTTAGAAACAGCTGCTTTTATCAATGGAGAATATAGCCTTTCAGACCGAATTCTTATTTCGGCAGGTCTAAGATTGAGCTTTTACCAATTCTTAGGCCCAAACTCAGTATATGAATACAGTAATCCTGACCGTCCTTTATTGACAGAAACAATAGGTACTACTACATATAGTAGTGGACAAACAATTGCTTCCTATTTTACTCCTGAGCCTCGACTTTCCATAAGATATCGCCTGAACGCTGGTTCATCGATTAAGCTCGGTTATAGTCGTACAGCTCAGTATATTAGTCAAATATTTAATAGTGATGCACCAACTCCAGTAGCACAATGGCAGCTAAGTACATCCTATATTAAGCCACTTAAGTCCCATAATTTATCCCTCGGTTATTTCTTAAATCTAAAAGATAACGTCTGGGAAACTAGTGCTGAGGTTTATGCTCGGAGTCTCGATCAATTATTCGATTATAGAGATTTTGCAGACTTGATCGCCAATCAGCAATTAGAAACGGAGCTATTAGAAGGGGACGGTCGCTCTTATGGCTTGGAAGTAAGTATTCGTAAAAAGGAAGGTGTTTATAATGGTTCTTTAAGCTATACTTGGTCTAGATCAGAGCGACAAGCGGAAGGCATTAATAGAGGTGATTATTACCCTAGTAATTTTGATAAGCCTCATGATTTAGCGCTTACATTTAACTACCAGCCAAATCGAAGAAATACAATTTCAATCAATTTTATTTACGGAAGTGGCCGCCCAACTACGCCACCCATTGGAAATTATGTTGATCCTAATGGTTTAGTCATTCCAGTTTATGCCGAAAGAAACGCTGGAAGAATACCTGATTATCACAGGCTGGATATTGCCTATACACTAGGGCAAAGCTATAAAAGAGATAGAAAGTTCAGAACGAGCTGGACGCTTGCACTTTATAATGTATATGGTCGTGAAAATGCATTTTCTGTCTTTTTCACACAGGCTGCATTCAGAGGGGCGCAAGCAAACAAGTTAGCTATTTTAGGAAGTGTATTCCCGTCCTTAACTTTTAATTTTGAACTCCTTTAGAAATTACTAAGATATCATGAAAATAAAAAACATGAAAAAAGGCTGGTTTTTAAAAATAAGTATTTTAAGTCTTTTTACTTCCATCATTTTCCTGTCTGGTTGTTTAGAACAGATTAACCTTGATATCCCAAAGGGAACAGAAGAGACCCTTGTAATTCAAGGTGTCTTAATAAAAGGAAATCCTTCTGTTTTAGATTTAAATATAAGTCGACTGTTTGACTTTACAGTAGAGGGGCTTTCTAGGATCAATGTAAGCTTAGTGGAGCTATCAGATGAAGCTGGTAATAGTATCGAAATAGATGCCAGAGGGACAGGCATCTATTATAGAGAATTTTTTGATAATGACCCTGACATCAATATTGAGATTGGAAAATCTTATAAAATAAAAGTGCGCACTTTTGATGGTAGAGTTTATGAATCCACACTTGAACCCATGTTAGATGTTCCAGAAATCAATGGTTTTCAAGCCAAAAAGGTGAGAAAAGAACTCATTACACCAGATGAAGAAATTGTCATTGATAGTTTTATTGAGTTTTCTATTGATACAGATTTACGAGTTGCTGGGCAAACAGAGAATACAAATATTAAATGGGATATTCAAAGAGTTTTTAGAATAACAGATGCTCCCATTGAATTTGGTAAAGATCCCAAAACTTGTTATGTCACCAATAATTTGGATATTACCCAATTGAGGGTATTTGGGAGTCAAGATGTTGATGCTACGAGTTTAACAGATTATACCATCTTTGATGAGCAGCTTAATTTTTACTTTGCAGAGGGCTATTATGGCATTATTATTCAACAATCTCTTAGCCCTGGAGCATTTACCTATTTTAATCAAATTAGTCAAATTTTGACTAGAGATGGTAGTATGCTTGAGCCACCCGCTGGTAAAGTGCGGAGTAATTTTGTCAATATGGAGGACCCCACAGATGAGGCATTTGGCTACTTTTATGCTACAGTACATGATACAGCACGAGTATTTGTAAGTATCGACTTCGCTGGTTTTCAAAATAGCCTTTGTCCACCCAACGTACCTGCTCCACCAGGAGGTGGTTGCCCTCTTGAAATTTGTTGTGATTGTTTAAGTGCAGATATTAGTACAGTTACCCAACCAGATTGGTGGGAAGAATAATTTCACAAGCGTAATTTTTATCCAATGTATAAATTTATAGTCAAAAATATTATAGCAGTTACTTTTCTTATTTTTGCAAATACTGCTTTTTCCAACAACTGCGTACTACACCTTGATAAAGCTTTCTATGCGACAGGTGAAAAGATCTGGTATCAGGTTTATCTCCCAAAACTTCTACAGGACAAAACAGTAGCTGTTAAAGGTGTTTTAGTAAACCCAGATGGGGTTGTAGTGAGGCGTTTTTTCCATAAATCGAAAAAGACTAATGCCATCGATGGTGTTTTGAAAATTCCATATAACTTTAATTCTGGCTACTATAAACTTCTGTTCAAAGTTAATCCGAAGGATACAAAAGAAGAGTTAGTTTTAGTAGAAAAGGAAATTCCTATTTATAGTGACTTCCAAATGCAACAGTATGAAGTTGAGGAAAATATAAACGAAGCACCCGCCATTCCAGCTTTACAAGATGATTTGAACATCAAGCTAAGTTTAAACAAAGAAGATTTCTCTGCTAGAGATCTGGTCAATGTTCAAATAGAGGTCACTGATAAAGCAGGCAATCCAGTTGATGCTAACTATTCGGTTGCCGTTACGGATGCTTCACTAATTCAGGATGCAATGCCACAGGTGAGCACTGTCGTAAGAGGGCCCGCTTACTCCAATGAACAAATGGCCAATTTAAATGAGGCCATTTATGTTATTGGACAAGTTATGGATACCTTGAATGAACCAGTGAAAGTGAACGTACTTAGCGCCTATGCTAGTGAGCAAAATAAATTCCATTATGCAAAATCCAATAATGATGGGCTTTTCACGATGGACATTAGCAACTTTTACGAAGAGCAAAGCCTTCAATTTGTTGGTTTTCCAAAAGAAATAGAAGAGATAAAGGTCCGGCTCATCCCTGAAGTGAATACGGATAATAAGCCTAAACGGGTTATAAAAATCAATGAGAAAATAGGTAAATACTTGGAATACAGCCAACAAAGAAAAAAAATGGCTCAATATTTTGAGTATCTTGAAGATAATGCAGAAACCCAAAAATTTGTAAATGAAGTGGCAGAACTCAAGCCTGATTATAACTATGTTATCAGTGAGTATGAAAAATTTGAAAATGTGGCTAGCTTCTTTACTGAATTACTAACACCTTTAGCTTTCAAGAAGGTGAAAGGTAGATATGTGGCTAGTATGTCTAATCCTAGAGCACAAATTACTGCATTGATTAAACTTGGAGGTAAACCGCTCTTTATCATTGATGGTAAAGTGACAAGAGACGCAGATTTCATTGGAAAGATAAATCTAGGGAATGTCGAAGAGATTGACTTGTTTTATATCCCTGAAAATATCCGCAGACAGTTCAAAGTCATGGGTGCACATGGTGTAGTGCGTATCACTACAATTGTCCCACAGTTTGAGCTTCCGCAAAATGATAAAGAGGACCTTTTTGTCGTTAATGGCTTACAAATTCCAACAGAATTTGTCCCTTTTCAGCCTACCCCCAGTAATAACAGCAAAGCATCTATGCCCAACTATGCTACGCCCGTTTTCTGGTCGCCTAATAATGCAGTAGAAAATGGAAAAGGCGAATTAAACTATTATCAAACAGATGATAAAAGTACATTCGTCATTAGTGTTTTAGCACAGTCTAAATCTGGTAAAATGGGGTTTGTCAGCAAGCGTTATCAAGTAAAATAAGCTATTGCAATTCCGGATTTTTAATAGCATTCAGTTCAAAAATGGAAAGTACATTATTGTTTCTGGATGCTATTAAATATTCCTTTCCTGTGGATTTCATTTGAATGAGATCCAGATCCTTAACATTTCCATCAATGTACAATCCTGTTTCGTTTGCCATTAACACTTGATAATTATCTTTTTGATTGGATATCATTACCATTCCAACACCTGCATCCCAACGAGGTGTTTCAACTTCTGTATTATAAATTGTCCCTGCAACGATTAAATCTTCAAATCCGTCTTTATTAAGGTCTTTTACTACGCAAGAAAGTAAAGGAAAGCTTTGTATGATCGCTGGTAATTTCTTTTTCTCAAAATACTTCCCCCGGTTAATCAATAAAACGGAGTGAAATTCATTCACTTCCAGACTATAGGATTCTTTCAATTTATCTTCAAATATATCTGTAATAGAAGCTTTTGCAAAGGCATCATAGGTTTCGAATTTTTCAGAGATAAAAGGCATTTGCTGAGAAGAACATTCCTTTCCTCTCACCGGTACATATTTATCTTTGTACTTTTTACTCAAAACGACATCTAGCGTGCCATTTTCATCAAAATCATTTGCAAATACTTTAAAGGCTTTCTCTGGACTTGCTTTGAATTTTGTATTCAAACCTACATTGCCAATTATATAATCAGGCTGCCCATCATTATTCACATCTGTTTCAGTCACAGAGAACCACCAGCCTTTCATATCTGAAAGTCCTAGCTCTGTAAAGACATTTTTGAAACTGCCACCTTGATTCTGGAAAAACCCGACTTCGCTCCACTCGCCTACTACAATAAAATCCTTTTTACCATCATTATCAAAATCCGTAACGAGGATATCATTAATCATTCCAAAATCAGATAATTCAGGTGCATACTGAAGCGTGACGTCTTTTAGTGATCCATTGATGTTTTCCAAAATTAAAGAAGGCGCAGCTTTAGGATAATGCTGAGGAATAATGCGGTTACCAATAATTAAGTCCATATCATCATCATTATCGATATCAATTTTGGCAATACTTCCTCCACTTCCTAATATTTCATCTTTATAGTTTTTTTTAGTTTTTTGAAATTGCCCAAAGCCATCATTAATATAAATTCGATCTTCATAGGTAAGCGCCCCTGCCTCAAAAGCATTACCACCACTAATAAGGTACAAATCTTGATCCCCGTCTCGATCAAGATCAAAGAACAGTGCATCTATATCTTCGTGCATTTTATCCTCTTCGAACGCGGGGACGTTCTGCTTGACAAACTTTCCATCTTCTTGTAGGAACAGAGTACTTATTTGCCCTGCTGCACCACCTATAAATAGATCGATTTGCCCATCACCATTTACATCCGCCTTAGTCATTTTTGGCCCCCTTGTAGACTGTTTATAGGGTAATAAAATCTCTTTTTCAAAATCATTAAATGTATTTTCTTTGTGCCTATAAAATAATTTGGTGTCACCAATAGACCTTTTTGTAAAAAGCGGCTGATCTAACGATACTACAGGTTTAATAGATGTATTTAGACTTTCATCAAAGGTTATCACTTGATTGGGCTGTACATTATAAGCAGTCGATATTTTTCCTGAAATCCACTCTACTCGAATACTGTCCACTTGTTCATATGATCCAATACCAAAATGTGCTGTTTGCTCAGTGAAAGAGAAATACCCTCTCCCTCCTTTTATTTCTGACATTTGTTTATGGCCATTATAATAGATATATACCTTCGCAAAGGGATTAGACAATGTAGATTTCGCCTCCACTCTAATGTAATTACCCAGATTCAAGTCTGAAGTTTTATTTTGAAAAAGGAAAGCTGTTTCATCAATATTATTCACCACCAAGTCTAAATCACCATCATTATCTAAATCTGCATGAGCAGCACCATTAGAATACGAAGGATAATCGAGCCCCCATTGTTTATTGATTTGTTCAAATTTCAGATCCCCTTTGTTGGCAAATAGCAGGTTAGAAAGCTTTTCAGAAGGAATGCTTTCATAGAGCTCATTTTTTACCGACAAGGGCACATTTCCATTATATTTTTGTTTTGCTTGGATTACTTTAGCTTTAAAATCATTGTCAAGGGCATAACGGCGATAGCCATTGGTTACTAAGATATCTTTCCAACCATCATTGTCAAAATCGTTCATTAAACCAGCCCAACTCCAGTCTGTTTTTGCAATACCTAATTGATGAGCAATATTTTTAAATTGATGGTTAGACTGATTTAATTGAATAGAATTAAACATATATTGGTAGGCATAATTCAGATCATTGACCAATAAGTTAAAGTTATCGACATTCATGGATGCCATAAGTGTTTTGGCACGATAATGATCTGCACTAGCCATATCCAACACCAATATATCTTGATGTAGATCGTTATTTAGATCTGCAATATCTGCCCCCATTCCATAAAAAGAAACCTGACTTGTTCTGGATTTGATCTCATCAAAAAAGCTACCATTCTTTTGGTTGATAAACATCGCATCTGGAATGAAGTAATCGTTAGCCATATAAATATCTAGCCACCCATCATTATTTATATCACTAACGACCAGACCAAGGCCAAAAGATGCACGAAGCAATCCAGCATCCGCTGTCACATCAATAAATTGACCATTTTCATTTTTATAAAAGTGGCTTGAACTTTGGTAGAGTAGTTCTTTGTTTTCTGCTAAAATTCTATTTAAATTGATAGGATCAATACCATATAATGGATTTTCATTCATCACTATACAATCTAAGTCTCCATCTTTATCGTAATCAAAAAAGGCAGATTGTGTGCTAAAGCCTTGATCTGCTAAGCCATATTCTTCAGCACTTTCTACAAAGGTAAGATCTCTTTGATTGATAAATAATAAATTTTTTCTTTCATTCTTTTCTTTGGGCCCACCTTGAGCGACGTAAATATCTAACCACCCGTCTTGATTTACATCTGCAAAAGTGACACCATTAGACCATTCTTTTGAGGTATTTATATTTGCTCGTTTGGAAATATCTTCAAATTCTAAGTTACCCTTATTTAAGTAGAGACGGTTATCAACCTGATTACCACAGAAAAAGATATCAGTCAAACCATCATTATTTATATCTGCTATACCCACACCTGCTCCATTATAAAAATAATCAAAGTCAAGTAAATTTTCTTTGGTAGCAAGGTTATGCACCAAATCATTAGAAAAGGAGATACCACTCTGACTAGGGTCAACTTTTTGAAAAATACTTTGGCTGGATGTGAAGGAAGGAGCACTAGATTCTGCGGTATTTTCACTGCAGGAAGTTATTACTAACAAAAGTAATAAAACGGAAATGATTCTCATGCCACTCAAGATATTTTCTTTTAAAAAGTAAGCCATATTAAAATTAAAATTTTAATATGGCTTATACTGTCTATTTACACAGAATAGCTTTAGCTATTCAAAGTATGTTATCACTTTCTTTATTCAATTGTAAATGGAACTCCACCTGGCCATGTAATTTCCGTAACACCTGATTCACCGTAGGTGTTATCCCAAGTGATGGTCCAAGTTTCACCATCAATATCGTTGCCAAAAGTCCATGTATCTCCGAATGAATCAAGGAAGCCAGTGTAGCTTACCTTAAGACAAACATCTTGGAAGTTGAGTGTTCTAGCATCAGCTGCTCCACCACCATAACAAAGACCATATGTACCGAATGACCAATCCGAAAATGCATACTGGCCAGCACCAAGGTCAATCAAATCAACCTCACCTGTAACAGTTGCTGAGCCATCACACCAAACAGCAGTTGTGCTGTAAGCGAAAGTACCTGATAAATCAGAAGGACAACCAACAGGTAAAGTGAAATCAAAGTGACCACGGAAAGAAGAACCAACTACAGAAGCAGAAGAGTTAGAACCCTGGAAAGTCTGCCCATCTGTTGTAATTACCCTCCCGTTAAATATGAATTTGTCACCAGGAGAAAGATCATCCTCCGTCAAGCCAGCAGCAGCCATAGCTTCTGTAGCTGCAACAGAAAGACCTTCCATGCTTTTGAAACCAGTTGTACTCGTTCCAAATTCGCCAGCATTGAACTTGAAGAATTCAATAGGACCTGTAGACTTATCACCATTGCTTGGATCATTATCTTCATACGTCATATCGACAACATACTCGGCAACTTGATTTCCTTGATCAGCATCAACAAATTCAACCGAGTAATTATACTGAGAACCAGAAACATCGAAAAGGTTAACCAACTTATCACCTTCTTCTAAAAGACGAGGATAAGCTCCCTTTCCAGCTGAATCAAAAGTAACGATTGGCGATAGATCTTCATCTGCACAAGAAGCAAGAAGAAATACCATTGCCAATGATACGATTATTAATTTATTTAACTTCATAATTTATCATTTAAGAAAGGAATGAATAAATAATTCAATCCCGAATTAAATTCATTTTTATAGATATGAATTAATACACGTTTGCAGAACCATCATCCCAGAATACACGGTCTGATAAAGTCTTCTGCTCTACATTTGCATTACGGTCAACATGATTGTTTGGCAATAAGAACGAGTTAGGAAACTGACCTGCCTGCTGTTCAAGAGCTGGTGTCATGTTACCTGGATAACCTGTTCTACGGTAGCTATTGAAAACTTCTAAGCCATTACCCCAAGCTGCAAGGTAATATTCTGTGATAATAATGTCTAATTTTCCTGCATCATCAGCTGCATCATAAGAAGACAACACATAACTTACGTAATTATCAATATCTTCAGCCGTCATTCCAAACGCTTCCTTAACTGTAGGTGGTTCAGGATTCGCTGAAGTTGGAGGGCGAGAAGGAGCAGCCATTTCCGTAGGCACTAGACTTTCAAAGCTTGATACTTTAGCCATTGAAGCACGGATCCCTAGTTCTAATTGTTCTTTTGCATCTTCTCCTGTACCCATTACTAAAGCAGCCTCTGCTCTCATAAAGTTTACGAAAGAAGATAACATTATCGGCCAGATACCTTCGCCTAAACCACCACTAGTACCTAACTGTCTTGTATCTGTGAAAGAGTTGCCATCAAATGATCCACCACCTGGGTACAAACCATAAGATGTACGAATTGGTCCATCTGGTGGAATACCAGATCCATTTAAGTGATCTCTTCCATAATAGCCATCCTCAAAAGCTACACAATAGGGTAATCTGTCATCAATATCTTCCCAGAAATCTAGGTTAGCCACTTCGTCTCTTGGAATAGGAGCCTCTGAGAAGTGACAAGAATAAACCGTAAGATCTTGATTAGTTGAGTTATCCACTTTGCGATAGAAGTAATAACGAATACGAGGATCTATAAGGATAGTAGAGTCACCGATAGTTTTATCCGCTCTCAACTTCCACATGTAGTAGTTTGATAGATAGTTACCATCACCTAACTCATAGTGGTTATTATAAAATTGGTGACGAGAATTAGGGTTAATACGCTGATTCCCTGTATTAAATTGGAAATCTTCACCAGCATTATCGATAAAGTCTCCACCATCAAGTACAGCTTTGAATTCTGCAGCAGCACTACTATTCGTCAAACGAGTGGTTAATGCAGCACGCATTTTCAATGTATTAGCAAGAGTAATCCAAGAAGCTGCACTAGAATAAACATTATTGTATGCTGGCAACGCCGCATTAGTATCCGTTAATTGGTTGATTGCCTCTTCTAACAATTTGATTGCCTCACTATATACTGTACTACCATCATCTAACTTAGGGCTAATGATATCGGTACCTTGGCCAGATTCAGAGAATGGAATATCACCAAAAAGATCAACTAATACCATTAGTGTATAAGCCTTCATGATTTTAGCAGAACCTGAGTGGATATTTAATCCTTGCTCATCTGTAATGGCTAAAAGTGTTTCGATGTCTTCGAATAAATCGGTGTATGATGCATCCCATAAACCGTTATAAGAATTCGGAGTTGTGTTCGCCTCATAAGTAAAGCCAGAAGCATGATACATACGTGCTGCAGCACCAGGGCCAAATTGAGCACCGCTGTAAACATTCGCAAAAGTCAACTGGATATTATTATATAAATCGTTGATGCTAACTTTATCAGGCGTAATAGCGTTTGGATTATCCAATAAATCCAACTCTGTACTATCGCAAGCTGTAAGGAGCATGAACGATAGTGCTATGAAGGATAATTTATTTATGAACTTCATATTTTCAATTTATTAAGTATATATTTTGAATTAGAAAGTAGCTGTTAAAGTAACACCATACTTCTTAGCTGTAGGAGCTGTACGGAAGTCAAAACCACGTCCATTACCTACACCAACACTCGTAATCTCTGGATCAAAGTTGATTCCTTCAGGGAAGTTTGGCGCATTATACCATAAGTTTTCCCCTGAGATTGTAATACCTAAAGTACCGAATGGAGTCTTGTCTAGTAAGCTCTTAGGTAATACATAACCTAAAGAAACTTCTCTTAAACGAAGCACTGTACCATCAAATACACCTCCTTCATTAGCGAAGAAATAAGCTCTGAAGAAAGTATCACCCATATATGTTTGAATATCATTAGGTGTACCATCTGCCTTAACTGCATTTGGCATAATTACTGGAATGTTACGATCAACATCTGTGTCAACTGTATTACCACGAGCTAATAATGCCTGAACAGTAGAAGAATAGATATCACCACCCTGGATATACTGCCATTGGAAGCCTAGAGAGAATCCTTTCCAAGAGATGTTGTTAATCCAGTTTGCAGTGAAGTCAGGATTAGGATCACCGATAACTTCAGTAAGACCAGACGACTGGTAAGCACCCTGATTATCAACAATATACTGCCCTTCTTCATTCTTCAAGAATGAAGAACCGATAAATACTCCGTAAGGTTCACCTGGTCTAGCTGCATTACCTAGGTTTGAGTAACCAGACGTAATCACTTGGTCAATACCTTCGAAAATACTATTTACTTCAGAGATATTTCTTGTATAATTCAATGTAATGTCCCATCTGAACTCTCCAGATATTGGCGTTAAATTCAAGCCTAACTCAATACCTTTATTCTCAACTTCAGCAGCGTTAACAGTAGTGTTACCAAAACCGGTAGCAGGATCTAATGGAAGATTAATAATCAAATCATTACCAATTTTTTGGTAAACAGAAAGATCGATACCGATACGGTTGTTCAATAATCTTGCCTCTAAACCAGCTTCGTATTCTTCAAATAACTCTGGCATCAAGTTACGGTTACCAAGAACATCAGATACTGAGTTTGTATTTAAAATTGCACCATCTCTATCAACGAAAACATTGGTAGCAGATCCTAATGTATTTCTCGTACGATATGGGTTTGGATAACCAGCAGATGTACCATAACCTACACGAAGCTTCAGATAATTCAAAAATCTGTTATTCGTCAATGCTTCAAATGCATCTGTTGGAACGAATGATAAACTTGCAGATGGATAGAAGATAGAGTTGTTACCATCTTCTAAAGTAGAAGTCCAGTCGTTACGTCCTTGTAAATTTAGGTACAAGAAATTCTTATAGCCTACAGAAGCTGTAGCAAATACACCAATTGTATTCTCTTCAACTCCGAAAGAGTAGGCATTATGTTCAATGAAGTTGTCATGTGTAAACAGGTTGTATACGAACTGATTTACACTGATTGTACCAGTTTCAGTATATACCTCTCTTCTCAAGTTAGCACCAATTAAACCATCAATAGAAAAATCATCCGTGAGTTTGAAGTTGTACAGAACATTAAATAACTGATCTGTGATAAGATTAGTAATGCCTGCTGTATACAATTCCCCGTTTGGAGAACGAGGACCTCCTTTGTTGATGTAACGCTGGTTGGTCTGAGAGTAAGAGTCCATCCCTAAGCGATACAATAAAGTGATATTAGGAGAGATATCATAAGATGCTTCTGTAGTAGAGAAGAAACGTTGTATGTTTTCGCTCTGTCCTGAGTTATTCAATGTCCAAAGTGGGTTCTGAATTGGAGAACCACGACGGTAGTAAATGTTAGAACCATCAATTGGAGACTGATAAGGAAGACCATTCAAGTCCATAGAACGAGGTGTAAACAAGATTGCAGCGAAAAGTCCATTACCATCACCACCAAATGCAGGAGCAGTGATTGGAGTCAAACGATCAGTGCGAACGAAGTTGAAAGTTCCTTTCAGTTTCAGTCCGTTAGCCAACTTTGTTTGGGCACCCAAACCAAAGTTGTGCTTGTCGATATAGTTCGAACGACCATTATCTCTTAACTCATCTAAGTTAGGTGTAAACCCTTCTTCCGTCAAGTAGCTATAGGTAGCACTAACCGAAGAGTTTTCTCCCACTCTACTCTTGATAGAGATAGATGTATTAGAAGATAAACCTGGTTGGAAGAAGTCTTCCACACTTGAATAAGGTTGGTAGGGATATTCAGCACCAATGAATTCTGGAACATCATCATTGTACTGTGCCTGATCCAATGGGTGAGTAATTAATACTTGTCCATTTTTTTCACCTTGGTAATCACCACCATAAGAAGAAGGATTCAAATCAGAGAAAGCTGGTCCCCAGTTAGAGAAGAACCACCCAAAACCACTTGAAAAACCATTTCCGTATGTGTTTTGGTAATCAGGTAAATTGGCAACTTCAGATTGGAAAACCCCCTGAGTAACAGAGATTTCCATTTTCTTGTTAGCGTTTGATAAACCGCTACCATTCTTAGTAGTTACAAGAATTACACCATTACGACCTGCTTCACCGTAAAGTACAGTTGCAGAAAGACCTTTCAAAACAGAAATTTCTTCGATCGTGTTTGGATCCAAGTCTAAGAAACGAGAAGAGGCTGTTGCACTACCAGATCCAAAGCCTTGGTTTCCTGTATTAGTATTCGTGTTAAAAGGAATACCATCGACTACGAATAAAGGTTGATTAGAACCAGTGATCGTAGAGTATCCACGAATAATAATGTTGGTACCAGAACCCGCGAGACCTGAAGTCTGCGTGATATCCACCCCTGTTGCCTTACCGCGTAGAAGACGAGCCACATCCGTCTCTTGACGGTTAGTAATAGACTCTTTCCCCAGTGTGGCGACACCATAACCAAGGGCTTTTTTCTCTTTTCTAATACCAAGACCAGTTACTACGACTTCTGCTAATTCTTCAGCAGCTTCCGCTAAAACTAAGTCCAAAACGTTAGAAACACCAATTGCTACTTCTTGCGTAGCGAAACCGGTGTAACTAATAATTAATGTCGTACCTCCATCTGGTACAGTTAAATCATACTTACCATCAAGGTCAGTTACTGTACCTGAGGAAGTCCCTTTTACTAGGATACTAGCGCCGATAAGTGGTTCGCCACTTTCATCAGTCACTGTACCTGAGATAGATCTTTGAGCTAGTGTAGTACCAATAGCAAAAAGAACTAGCATCAAAACTAGTGAGAGTTTTTTCATACTAATCCAAATTTTGTTGATTAAAACAATATCTAAAAACTAAATTAATCCAATTTGTTAATAAATCCCTAACAAAGTCTTAACTTTCTTATAACGTTTAAACTGTCGTTTCGCTTCCTAGGAAATTATTTTTTTTATACTAATGATTGTGTTTTTTATCTTTTTTATGTTTAAAGCATTTGTTTTTATGGCTTAAAAGATCGGTGTGAAATTAATTCATTTAAGCAAAAAATAACTGTTTACTATATTTCTTAGTGTTTTATGAAATGGCTGAGCTACTGAATAGTTTACAATATTTGGATATTTGATAAGGTCAATTGTTCACCTTTAGAATAATTATGTTTCTGGGAATTTTTAGGTCAAACAGATAATTAATGAAGTGCGTTTAAAGCTTTATTAAATGCTTCTTTTGTTTGATTACTTTCCAAAGGTAAAAAAACTTAAGAAATTCTTAATGGGTGATTGCAATCTTTTCAAAACATTTTTCTGCCTTACCTCCTCTTTTAGCGTCATTATTAGCCATTTAGCGCTTTTAAAAAAATCCATAATTATCTAAGATAACTTTTGAAGATACAGCTGAATAGTATTCTGTAGGCCAAAATAAATAGCATCTGAAATTAAAGCATGACCTATGGAAACTTCTAATAAATTTTCAACTTCTTCTTTGTAATGTTGCAAGTTGTGTAGATTTAAATCATGGCCTGCATTTACCCCTAATCCAATTTCATTTGCCAATTTGGCACAACGTCGATGAGGAGCAACTGCCGCTTCAGGATGATCTTCAAAAGCTTTAGCATAGTCCCCTGTGTAAAACTCAATACGTTCAGCGCCTACCCTTTTAGCCCCTTCCACAAACTTTTCTATTGGATCGACAAAAATGGAAACTCGAATATTTTTTTCATGCAATTGAGCAATTACTTCTTTTAAAAAAGATTCATGTGATATGGTATCCCAACCTTTGTCCGAGGTTAAAACGCCAGGTGCATCGGGCACGAGAGTACACTGTGTAGGTGGGTTTTTTAGTACCAAGTCTAAAAATTGAGTGTTTGGATTACCTTCAATATTGAATTCTGTACTTACAATTTGCCGTAAGGCCGGAATATCGGAATAGCGAACATGGCGTTCATCTGGACGTGGATGAACAGTAATCCCTTGCGCTCCAAAAGCTTCACAATCCTTTGCAACTTGGACTAAATTTGGAAAATTTCCTTTTCTAGAATTTCGAATTAATGCTACTTTGTTGATATTTACACTCAGTCTGGTCATATCCTTTAAAATTTGGAGAGCAATTTCTTTTTTTTTTTTGAATTTCTCACCCAAACGATCAAGAAATGACCTTCTCATGAAATTTCACCAACTATATCTTGACACCTGTGTTTTTTGTTTTAGAACGCTACATATAAGTGGCGCAAAATTTACATGAATGGAACCAGAAATTTTAGATCCACGCCCAGCATCGAGCTTAGCTAAATTTCCGAGCTTTTTGATGGTACTCATCATGAGCTTATTACTTGGATATATGCTAAGTGGGTTATTAATCATTGGACTAGGCAACACATTGGAATTTGAGCTTCAGCGTCTTCTTCAATCTTTGAATAAGGATAGCTCGTTATATGACCGCAATTTAATTAGGGGGATCAATTTAATTAGTCACTTTTTTAGTTTCACCTTTCCCTCATTACTCTGTATGTATATCGTGTATCAAAAAAAGTGGCTGAAAGAATTACAACTGACCATAGTTCCATCATCAAAAAACATTAGCCTAGGTATTCTATTAATCCTAGTTTCTTTTCCTTTTGCAATGTATATATATTCGCTCAATCAAATGATACCCCTACCTGAATGGGCATCTAGTATGGAAGCAAGTACCAAGGAAATGATTGAGGGGCTGCTCGTGATGAATGGTCCTCTAGAATTGCTATTCAGCCTATTCGTCATGGCTATTTTACCTGCAATTGGCGAAGAGTTATTATTTAGAGGTATTCTTCAGAGCAA
Organism: Saprospiraceae bacterium; assembly: GCA_022448955.1. Classification (GTDB taxonomy): domain Bacteria; phylum Bacteroidota; class Bacteroidia; order Chitinophagales; family Saprospiraceae; genus JALEHC01. Next base: position 31,254 of record JAKVCU010000075.1, on the reverse strand, counting down.
GTTGAGTGAATGGATCAAAAAAGAACACATAGCTATATGGATTACCGCTTTTATATTTAGTTTATTTCATTTACAGTTTGAAGGATTTTTCCCTAGGATGCTTTTAGGCGCCTTGTTGGGATATCTTTTTTCCTGGACGAGAAACTTATGGGTACCCATTGTTGCTCACTTCTTTTTTAATGGCTTTCAAGTAGCTGGGCAGTACTTCGGTACAAATCAGATATCTGATACGGATTTAGAGCAAATAGAAGAAGTACACTGGGGATTTGGTTTAGTTTCTTTAATTTTACTACTCATTGTATCAAATTTCGTTAAAAGAAGCAATCAACAATAAAACATGAAAGGATTAGTTCTTAGAGGATTAACGGGACTTGTATTTGTTATTATTATGCTATTGGGTGCTTACTGGAATGCCTATTCTTTCGTGATTTTATTTGGCATTATCACGGGTTTGTGTTTGTGGGAATTTTTGGGTTTAGTATTAGAACAAGGTTTGGATCGAAAAATTATTGGCCTCTATATTGGTTTATTCCCTTATTTTTTGGGAGCCCTTTATCAGCTCGATATTATGCGAGACTCCTCCCAGTTTTTGCTCCAAGCAAGCTTGCTTTTCTTTCCAACTCTATTTCTAGTTTTTTTGTACGAGTTGTCTTTAAGAGGAGCCAAACCATTTGCAAATATTGGATTTATTATGTTAGGGATGATTTACATTGGTATTCCATTTACTTTACTCCAAGTGGCTGTATTTATCGAAAAAGATTATCACTCCAACATAGTAATCGGATTATTATTAATGACATGGATGAATGATACCGCTGCATATATCGTTGGTTCACAGATTGGCAAGACCCCTCTTTTTCCTCGTATCTCCCCAAAAAAAACTTGGGAAGGTACACTCGGTGGTCTAGCAGGTACACTAATTCTTGCCTTTTTGCTCAATGAATATTTCGAAGAGCTGATACTGCGAGATTGGCTCATTCTTGCCATTTTGGTAGGCCTTTTTGGTTCATTGGGAGATTTAGTAGAATCAATGCTTAAAAGAAGCTTCGCAATTAAAGATTCAGGCCGTTTATTGCCGGGTCACGGAGGCTTTTTAGATCGTTTTGATGGATTCATTTTTATGCTTCCTTTTGCAGCAGCTTATATTGTATGGCTGAGATAATTATTTTATGCCTGAATTAGGAAAAAAGAAGGAAGCATTTATTTTTGTGCATGATATCAATCTTAAACTAAACTAGGTATGCGTTTTCATAAAGAAGGAAAGTGGATTATATTGACAACAGTTATTATTATTGCTATTATAAATTATCTATGTTATATAAGTTTCCCTGCTTGGATCTGGCTATCAGTTATAGTAACAGCCAGCCTCTTGGTTTTTGTACTACAGTTTTTTAGGAATCCAGTACGAACGATTGATGAAATTAATAATCAATTAATTTATGCCCCAGCTGATGGGAAAGTAGTGGTTATTGAAAAAACAAATGAATCAGAATACTTTAAAGATGAAAGAATACAAGTCTCTATTTTTATGTCTCCCTTAAATGTTCATGTCAATCGTATTCCTTTCAGTGGAAAGATTGATTATTATAAATATCATCCTGGCAAATATTTAGTAGCATGGCATCCAAAGTCTAGCACAGAAAATGAACGAACTACAACGGTACTTTCCAATGGGAATTCGGCAGTTTTAATCAGGCAGATTGCGGGCGCTTTAGCTCGAAGGATTATTTGTTACATGACAAAGGGGCTAAATGTTCAACAAGGCCAAGATATGGGCTTCATTCGTTTTGGTTCTAGGGTAGATGTATTCCTTCCACTTGATGCAGATATTCAGGTGGAAATCGGGGATGTGACGAAAGGTAATAAGACTATTATCGCCAAACTTTCTTAATAAAAAAGGGCTGATGAGTATTCATCAGCCCTTTTTTATCTTACTCATGCTCCATCATCATCCGTAAGAGAAAGAGGGTTTTCTAATATTTCAGAAAACTGACAAGGATCGACCTGTTCATGGTAATAATCCAATGTGTGTTTTTCCAAGAATGCATCTAAGAATTCATCAGCATAATCAGATTTCATTTTCTTTACTCTATTTACCTGCTTTTTCAGTTTCTTTTTGCGGTTCATCAGCTTATAGAAATAGATACGCTCTAGTTCCATTTCTATATCTCTTCCCTCCCACTCATCATAAAAATCTTCTGCCTTTTTCAGCATACTAAACTTCTCCTTTTTGTCTTTATTCGTCATGCCTTGACAGAAATAAAACTTAGCACGTTCTCTAATGAATTCTTGCTTTTTAAAAGCGCGCTTAAAATCTTTATCCGCTCTATCATATTTGCCTAGGGCATCATAGTTGGCTGCCCTTAGGACATAAAATGCATTCAGGTTTTTGCGGTCTTTCTTTTTAGCATACTTGATCAAATCATCAAAAAGATCTTCCGCTTTACCATAGAATCCTTTTTGACTATAAAATGCAGCACGCTCTGTATAAAAATCGGAAGTGGCTAATAATTTCTTATAAAACCGATCTGCTTTTTGATACATCTTTTTTTGATCATAAAAGGCAGCTCGTTTTTCATAATATTCATCTGATGGTAAGATCTTCTTCCAGCAGCGATCTGCTCTACTGAATTGTTCTATTGCATCATAATAAGTTGCCCTATCTCTATAAAAGCTCGTTCTATCCTTAATTTTACGCTCGTGTTTTTCCGCTAAGGAAAATTTTTTTATCCCATCATAATATTTTGCTCTTATTTCATGAAAGGTTCTTTTATTCAAGACTGCCCCATAATCTTTTTCAGCTTTTCTATGCTTCCCCATATTATCCCATACACTTGCCCTCTTTCTCAAGAAATACTCTTTTTGCGATGGAGTACCTAACTTGATTGCCTTAGAGTACTGTTGGATCAAGAACTTATCCTTCTTCCTGTCTTTCCAAATATAAATTCCATTATAAAAATCTGCTTTAAGACCATAATAGGTTGCATCTTCTTTGGCTAGTGCTTTTGCTTTCGCAAAACGATCAAAAGAACGCATAAACAAATCAATATCAGGAATCTCTTGTTGTAAGATGGGCACAAATTCTTCGAAGTATTCCATGCAGATAGCCAATTGTTCTTCTTCCTCAAAAACCTTTAAGCCTAACCAGATGGAAGAGATAAAACCTATTTTTTCCTCTGCACTCATGTTTCCCTTGGAAATCGTACCTAAAGCTTCTCTATAAATTTGCTTTACTCTGGAAAACTCTTCTTGCTCCCCATTAATCAAAGACAAATATAGATCTGCTTGCGCTATCAATACCTGAACCAAAACCTGGGCCTCTTCTGCCAGCCTAAGTGCTCGTTCATACTCACGAAAAGCAGCTTCAAATTCAGAAAGATTATCTTTTAAAATTGCAGCTCTTTTCAGAATATAGATAGATTGCTCATCCCCATCTTCTGACAAATCAATCATGCGATCTAAATCTGTGAGTGCATTCTCAAATAGCTGTTCTCTTAAATAGAGCTGAATCCGTTGTTGATAGTATTGCTTACGCTCTGTTTTCTTAGACATTTTTATCGCCATATCCAAATTCTGAAGTATTAACTTCAATTGATCTGAGTGACTCTCTAAACTGTCTAAATAAGATGCTCTAAGTGCATAAAAGGTGGGCTTACTTGGATCGATTTCAATAGCTCGATCTAATTCTTCAATGGCAGATTCAAAATGACCATTCTTACCAAACCATAGGGCTTGATCAACGATACTTGAACTTGCTGTGACTTCTAGCTTTTCTTTCTTCAAAGAAATAGAAATCAAAGATACTGATAGGAGAATGATAGTGATAACGGCAGACACTACTCCCCACTGGCGTTTTCCCCAAACGCCGACCTTGCTTTTGGGATGCATAAAACTATTTTTTTGTACTCTCTAGCGTGTTTCTCAATCAAATTATGAAGGTGGGTTGCAAAAGTGTATCTATCAAAGCATTTCCCGTTGCTTTCAATGAATATATGAAGTACATTTCCCCTGGTACCATATTCAATGAATTAGACTTTGCTTTTATTTCCCGCCTTTAAATTAGTTTTTTTTTGATAAATAAAAAAATCTAATTCATAATCTTCTCAAAAAAACAGGCATTTACCCACAGCAGCCACTGCCAGGTGCGCATGCGGAAGCTACTTCTAAAGCAGGCTTACAAACGGTAGGCGGTACAAACAACTGCACTTCTAGACGATTCCCTACTACATTTACCTGTTCAACTTCATATACAGAAGTTCTCAAATCACCATGCCCCCATTCAAAGAAGATAGGTGTATCTTTTTTAATAGGTTTAGCATTATCTACCATCTTAAAAATCTTATTGGCTTTTTGACAGCTCATCGCCCTTTCTACGACCTCACCATCATTGATCCATAATTGTGCCACCGTTTGGTCATAGACATCTGGTCTTCCACCACAATCCACACTTTCAATATGTACATTTTTTACTTCTGTAATGTGGTAGGCCTTTGGAACAAAAGTTCCGGCGGAATATTCAAACCAGAGTTCTTTCTCTGAATGTGTTTCTAAAAGTTCAAAAAATGAAGCTGTTGTCATAAGTAAATAATTTGATCGTAATATTACGATGGATATATGTAAAAAAATAGTTTTTAACAACAATCGGTATCATCCAGACTGATATCAAAGAACTGGCTAAGCAATGCTTTTGCTTTAAGCCACATCTCATAATCAATACAATAACATACACTCACTCCTTCTACCTCTCCTTTAATGATACCCGCCTTTTTCAGCTCTTTTAAGTGCTGAGACACGGTTGATTGGGATAAGGGTAATACTTCTACAATATCCCCACACACACAACCTTTTACTCTAGACAAATACTGCAATATGGCTACCCTTGCAGGATGCCCTATGGCTTTCGCCAAACGAGCCAATTCGTTTTGCTCTTCTGTAAATAATGTTGTTTTTGATGCGCCCATATGTATCGCAATATTACGATAAATACTTATAAATATCAAACTATTATCTTTTTACAACAAAATTTTAACTAATCTTCAGTCTCTGGTGCAAGGCGTGCAATGAGGCCATCCATGCTATCTACGAGCTGTAATTGGCACCCTAAACGTGAATTGTCTTCTACAAAGAAGGCTTGATCCAGCATATTTTCTTCATCTTCAGACATTTCATGCAAGTCGTGGCTGGACTCGATATAACAATGACAAGTGGAGCAAAGTGCCATCCCTCCACAAGTTCCTTTTACGGGCAACTCATAAGCTTTGCACAACTCCATCAAATTCATATTCATATCAGTGGGTCCATCTAAGAGGTGCTCCTCTCCTTGTCTATCGATTAGCTTAATTTTTATCATTATGTATTTTATTGATGAATATAGGAATAGCATCTAGATAAAATCTAAATGCTATATACTCTTTATTTGTTGCTGCAAAAGTAGCGTTTTAAGATAAAATATATGTCGAAATTCATCATTGATCTAAGGGGTCAAACTAAAGTAGGCTACCATTCATATCAGTAAACCATTGACCTAAGTCATTCCCTTGACAAATCTCCCAAGGTATCTAATCTAATAATTCTGATTGATGATGCACTACCATCCTTCTTCTTATATTTGCTTTGAACAAAACGAAAAATAAATAGCTATGCTTGATTTTGATAATATCAAAGATGCAGTCCTTTCTATTGGTTCAAAAGAAGAGGTGCAAGCATTAGCAGATTGGATGGGTAATGATCCTGAAAAATTTGCAGACTTATGGAACTGTATCGTTTCTAAAGATCATCCACGCTATTGGCGTTCTGCATGGGTTATGGATAAGCTCACGGCCAAATATCCTCAGCTCCTACTCTCCTACCGCGAAGAATTAGTACAACAGCTTGAAATTGATCATGCCCCTGGTGTTTACAGAGCTGTACTTAAAGCTATTGTTCGCAATCCTATTCCGGAAGCTGTTCAAGGCTTTTTATTTGATTATGCCATCAAGCATTTACTCAATCCACAGTCTTCTGCAGCTATACAAGCACATAGTATGACCATCGCTTATGAGATTGCAAAGGATAGTCCAGAACTTAAAGAAGAACTAAGAGCGATAATCACAGACCAAGCAGAATACAACACCGCTGCATATCAATCAAGAGCACGACAGATCTTAAAAAAAATGGATATCATCAAATACTAATTTCTAGCTATTCAATGTCCATTTTAACTATATCCCATTTCAATATTTATTACTTTTGCATATTTATTGCTTTAGAGCTTGTTTGGGATCTTTTAGATGATCTTACCGATATGCTAATTGGCGTAAGCAACCATTGATAGACATACCATTGAACATTTCGACATAAAGAATAAATTCTCAAACAAGTTCTTATTTTTTTTACAAGGCTACACATAAGTATATTTAATTTTTTTACTGTCTGGCAACCATAATATTTGATAAAAATGGCGTTTGATTGAATCCGCTGCTTAGCTCGCTAAGCATTTTCACAAATCAATAGTTATTCCTTCAAATTCTTGATAATCCGCCTAAGTAAAATTTAACATACTCTAAAACATATTAATAAAACAAAAAGATCGTTAGCTACTTATCAATTAGAAAGTTTATTGATAAGAAGTATCCATCTTATCTCATAAAAGGAAAAATGTTAGCCACTTTTTCACGTTCTGTTTTTGTAACATACTTAGCTACTCTTTATTTGATATTATCAACTCATTCACTTAAAGGGCAAGACTATGCATTCGGTGTGTCGACTGGCATGTTTTTTTATACGGGTGATTTAATTTCCTATAATGAAATTTTAAAAAGTACCGAGGGTATTGCATTTGGGCTCAACTTAAAACATCATTTCTCGCACCAAATTGACTTCAATTTTAACTTCAGCTATGGTGAAATAGCTGCTTATTCTCGCTTTGCTAACTTAGAAAGCATAAACAATTCCAATGTTATAGGATTTAAATCTGGTATTTTTGAATCCAATATTATGGTACATTATCACCCTTTCAAAAAAACGAGCTTAAAGTTTTTTGATCAAAATGGGCAAAGATTAAATTTGAGAAAAGCCAAAAAAGCAGCGTATTTATTCAATGGTGAAGGAGCAGAGTTTTATTATAAAGAGGGTTACTTTGTAACTTATACCAATGGAGGCTATACTTTGACGCATGATCTTCTTGGAAACTATAGTATTTATGATCTTCAAGGCAACCTAATCAACCATCGTTTTCAACCCTTTGTAAGTCCCTTCCTTAAATTTGGTATAGGTACCTGCTTCGCAGATCCTATTATGATTAATGTAGACATGAACGACTACATATCAAAGGAAAATAACTTTTCGAAAGTACACCTAAATATACTTTTTGGATTGGGTGTCGAATATGGATTTGCACCCTTTTGGACCATGAATCTAGATCTTAGCTTCAGAAAACCAACCACCGATTACTTAGACGGATTTAGTAAGACTAGAAATCCCAATAGCGGCGATTGGTATTACTTCACTGGAATACAGTTGAACTACAATTTTGGCAATAGGCGTTCATTAAAAGTTAGTGAATTAGACCGTGATAAAGACGGTGTTACAGACGAATTTGATCAGTGTGTTGATACGCCTGGTCCTGTTATACTTATGGGATGCCCTGATAAAGATGGTGATGGTGTAAAGGATAGTGAAGACTTTTGCCCAGATGTAAAAGGGAAAAAAGAACTCAGCGGCTGTCCAGATAAAGATGGCGATCGTATCAGAGATGATTTAGATAGCTGCCCTTATATCCCAGGGGACGCTTCCTATGATGGTTGTCCAACACCTAAACGCATCAAAGATATTCTGAAAAATAACATTAGCAGAGTCAATGTCAAACTGGACGACGGCTCTAGTGAAACTTACCAAGTTAATGACTTGAACCAAAAAAAATACGGCGAATATATAAGGTATGCGCCTTCTGGAAAGATCATTGAAAGAGCATACTACCAAAATGACACCTTAGATGGTACCAGAATCTTATATCATCACGATGGGAAGGTACAAATTGTAGAAAACTATCAATCAGGTGCATTTGATGGTCCATTTTTATCCTACTTCCCTTCTGGCGAACTAAATGTAATGGGTTATTACAGGCAGGATAAAATGATTGGAGATTGGAATTATTACTTCCAAAATCAACAATTAAAAGAAATAGTTCGCTTTAAGGATAATGAAGAAAATGGACCTTTCGTAGAGTATTACAAAAATGGGAAGGTCAAAGTACGGGGAAATTATTATCGAGGTGACCAACGACATGGTCTGATTGAATTCTTCAATCAAGAGGGGAAATTGACCAAGGTCATGAACTGTCTATTTGGAGATTGCAAAACCAAAGAGATAAAATAGGGAAATACCGATTTGGCCATTTCCCTATTTGGGGTATTCTAAATCTCTCTTACCCAGATATTGCGGAAACGCACCTTATCACCATGATCTTGTAGCAATAAAGGCATCTTTTCTGGATGTGGTATGTAAGAAGGCTTACCAATGTAAAGACATGGACCCTCTATGCTTACATTATTTTGAATCAATACACCGTTATGGAATACCGTCAAAGTTGCTGGACTTTTTAGGCTACCATCTTCATTGAACTTTGGTGTCATAAACACCATATCATAAGTCTGCCACTCACCTGGAGGGCGTGAAGCATTCACTAAAGGAATATGTTGTTTATAAACAGCGCCTGCTTGTCCATTTGGATAAGTGGTGTTTTCATACGAGTTTAATACTTGCACTTCATAAATCCCCATCAAAAACACCCCACTATTGCTGTATTGTTGGCCTTTTTTGCCAGGGTCATATGGTGAAAGAAACTCTAAGTGGAGTTGCATATCTCCAAATTTTTGTATCGTTTCAATTGGACCGCTTCTTGGCTTTACAATCATAGCACCATCTTTCACCTCCCATTCTGGAGGAGTGCCCTCATCAATATTTGGAATTTTCTTCTCTAGTACTTCACGTACAGATTTCATATCCCCTCCATAGGTATACTTCGGTTTCTTCCATTGTGAGAGGTCTGTTCCATCAAATAAAACGATGGCATCGCTGGGTGCAGAACTGTATTGATAGGCACCTGGAACTACCTTTTCAGGCACGGGTTCCCAAACTTCTGTTGCTTTTGGATCAGTTTCCTGTGCATTTGCGAAAGCAAGGATATAGAAGACAAATAAAGTTGAATAGATAGCTCGTTTCATGATTTTTATTTCTAAATTAGAAAAAGATAAGAAATTCACCAACTTTTTAGCACAACCTCATCTCCTAGCTTCAGCTGTCCACCCTGAATCACTTTTGCAGTAATGCCACCATGCCCTCTCATGGCATTATACCCACCGGGACCGAGGTTTTCTTCCATTCTAGAACACGGATGACAATCGCCTGTTGTTTCTAAAATCACTTCTCCTATCTGAAACTGTTTCTGCTTTAGGGCAGTCAAATTAATACCAGAGACGACTATATTTCTGCGCGTCCATTGTGGATCAATGGTCTCTTTTCCTAGCAGTTTAGCTACTGCTTCTAAGTGTTCTTTTAGAATCAAAGTCACTTGTCTTTTACGACTTTTACCAGAGTAATGATCATCTTTCAGGCCCTCTTCTACATCTATTTCTACGGTATCAACAGCAGTCAATTCTGATCGTTTGGCAGGTCGTAGGCCAATCCACTCTACTTTCCCTTTTTGAGGAATGAAATTCATTAAATCTTTGAGTGAGCTACTCATATTTTATACATTGATTTTATTCTAGTACTGAAAGCTAATCTAGATGACTTAGTTGTAAATAAGTATTTTTACTCAGCTCTTCCTTGCGTGCTCTCCTTGATAACTAAGGCTATTAGACAACACCACGCCTTAATCTGAGCAAAAACCTGGTGGTCAAAATACGGACACACCTTCGTTACATTGTATAAGGTAGTAAGTCCGAAAAATTAGTACCCCAATATTTCAGCCAAAAGCTGACGAACTAGAGTCCCTCCAAAAATCATGTGTAACTTTTCTATTATCAGTTTCTTATGGTTTTTGAGCTGGCCATTTTATTACACAAGCAATTTTGACTAGCCGCTTAAGTAGTTAGGCTAGAAAATTGGTATAATAAATTCTTTTAGTCAGCTCAAAAATCGTGCGTAACTTTCCTATTGTCAGTTACTTACTATTTTTGAGCTGACGCCGTGCCTGCCTGCTGGCAGGAATTTATTACACAAGCAATTTTGACTAGCCGCTTATCAGAAAAACTAAACTTACATTTTTTGTTTCAGCTAAGCAAAGCGTTGATCATTTCTACTCAAGGAAAGGGCCCCCAAAGAGGAGCTAAGATTGTGAAATTATCTATTCAAATAATTCAGCCTTTTGAACTAAGATAACTACTAAAAACAAGATGTGCTCAAGAAGAAGCACAATTTATTAAATTACTTGTGGCAATAGTAATAGACAGGTAAGAGGAAAGAGCGACAAGCCAGTATCATTAAACTAATAACAGCAGTAAGTAATATTGCTTACTGCCATTGTTATTACATCTTTGCAAAAACGTATTTGACGATATCTTTTGCCGTCTTCAGATTGCTCAAGTCATTTTCTTCTACTACGATATCATATTTGTCCTCAACACTTGCAAGGATATTCACGATATCATCTTTCCCAGCTTTCAAGTCTTCTTTTAGACGTGTACTTGGCTCTACACTATCCTTTCCGAAGTAATTAGCGATAATGCTTTGTACATCTTCGATTTTGATCATTTCCATGAAGTAATTGATTTAAAATAGGCCTTTTATAGCTTTTAAAAAACCACACAAAGGTAGAAATAATAGGGTACTTACCAACCCTTTCTTTTCTTTAATTCAAGAATATGCTGCAAATGATGACGACAATGCCAATCATAAAGGCCCATATTCGCTTTTAAGCTTATTTTTTGTCCATGCTCGGGATGTATAAAGTACCAATTGAGTTGTTCCTCTGTTAGATTTTTTAGCAGAATGCCCCACCTTTGATGAAGTGCTTTTAACAACTGCAAAGATACTTCAATCGGTGTTTGATGAGTATCCTCTAACTCGGCCCAAGCGCCCTCATGATAGGCCTTAATAGTAGGGGAATCTTCTGTCAATGTCCACTTGAATCGAATGTAACTATTCATGTGACTATCTGCTACATGATGTACCAATTGACGGATCGTCCACCCTTCCGGTCGATAAGGAGTCTGGAGTTGTTCGTCTGACCATCCGTGAATGGCCTCTTCTACCCTTTCGGGAAATGCTTCTATGGTTTTGATCCAAGATGCTAAGTGATCACTAGTGATCGGCTCAGGCAAAGCAAATCGCCCGACAGGATAACGGAGCTGCTCTAATGTAGAGGTATCCATGTTTTTTGTTTGAAAGTAAAAAACGAAGATACTTTCAATCTTATTAGTAAGCCAGTAAAGCTTTTATTTTTTCTGTTACTTTTTCAGCTGAAGGTAACATCGTCTGTTCCAGTGTACTATTCAATGGAATAGCCGGAAGATTTTCTGCTCCCATTCCCATTACGGGTGCATCTAAGTACTTAAAGCAGTTTTCTTGAATTAAGCCGACTAAATTTCTAGCAAAGGAATTTTGAATGGGTTCTTCAGTGAGTACTAAGCAACGATTATTTTTCTTGACGGATGCAAAGATAGTCGCTTCATCCAAAGGTGAAAGGGTTCTTAAATCAACGACTTCTATCTGCCCTGGGAAATTCGCTGCTGCATTCAGCGCCCAGTGAACGCCCATACCATAGGTTATAATCGTTGCACTTTCTCCATTAGCCACTGCCTCTTCTGATGCTGCTTGCACCACATTGGCTTTGCCGAAAGGCAAAACATAATCCTCTGCTGGTTCAATGGTCTTTGCACGCTTAGTACCTGGAACTTTTGACCAGTACAGCCCTTTGTGTTCAAAAATCACCACTGGATTGGGATCATAATAAGCTGCTTTCATCAAGCCCTTCAAATCTGCACCATTACTCGGATATGCTACTTTAATGCCCTTAATATTACTAACAATCGTTTCAACACTTGAAGAGTGATAAGGACCACCGCTTCCATAAGCGCCAATGGGCACTCGAAGAATCATACTCACTGGATATTTGCCATTAGACAAATAACAAGAACGACTCACTTCCGTAAATAATTGATTGATACCAGGGAAAATATAATCTGCAAATTGGACCTCTACTATTGGCTTTAAGCCAACGGCAGACATCCCAACCGTAGAACCAATAATAAAGGCTTCTTGAATAGGTGTGTTGAATACACGCTCATCACCAAACTTTTGGGCCAAAGTTGCCGCTTCTCTAAACACCCCTCCTAATCGAGCACCTACATCTTGTCCATACAACAGACATTCCTTCTCCTCTTTCATCAACTCTTCCACCGTATGCAATGCACAATCTACCATTACTACTTCCTCTCCACCATCTGGCTGACGGTCACCTATTTCTTCTGTAATGAGTGTTGGTGCAAAATCATGCGTAAATAAATCTTCTGGTCTTGGATCTTCTGCTTCTAAGGCGCGCTCAAAGTCCGCTTGAACTTTTGTTTTTGCTTTTGCTTCTATTTCATCTAGCGTAGCCGCTGTATATCCCATTTCTAATAACTGAGCCTTAAATCTTGGATATGGATCACGAGAACGTGCCTCGTCCAAATCATCTCTGTACCATTCCATGCGCACACCTGAAGTATGGTGATTCAGCAAAGGAACTTTTGCATGGACCAAGAAAGGTCTTCTTTCCTTACGGATGGTATCCATAACTCGCTGCAATTCTTGATAAGCAGAAGGAAAATCAGTCCCATCAATACTAATCGCCTCTAATCCTTTAAATCCTTTAGCATATTCATAAGCATCCTGTGCTCTAATTTCATCTGCACTTGCTGAAATATCCCATTCATTATCTTGTACCAAATATAAGATTGGCAACTGCCGTAATGCTGCCATTTGAAAAGCTTCTGCTACCTCTCCTTCTGTCACGCAAGCATCGCCCAAAGAACAAAGTACAATCGGCGCCAGCTCACCATCATCTTTCACCATTCCCAATTGCTCCTTGTATTGCATTCCCATAGCTGAGCCCGTTGCCGGGATGGCCTGCATACCTGTTGCTGAAGATTGATGTGGGATTTTAGGCTTATCATCATCTCTCAAACTAGGGTGTGCGTAATAAGTGCGCCCACCTGAAAAAGGATCATCCCGTTTTGCCAAGAGCTGCAACATCAAATCATAGGGTTGCATACCGATGCCTAGCAGCATAGCATCATCTCTGTAATAGGGGTAGGCATAATCCTGAGGAAGCAACTGCAAAGCAGCGGCGAGTTGAATCAATTCATGCCCCCTTGAAGTAGCATGAACATATTTGGAGACTTGTTTAAAATTGGTTTCGTATAGTTCAACCATTGCCTTTTCAGTAGCTAAAAGTTCAAAGGCTTTTTCTAAGGTTTTTTTGGAAATATTTGGTTTGGTAAGGACCATATGCTTCGGTTGTCTTTTATCTTCTCAAAATCCTTTTACACTATAAAAATACAAAAAAATAGATTGATTTGAGTCTTGATCCAACTTTGGTATAATGTATGAATGAATAAAAACTAAAAAGTCAGTAATGTAGAAATAATAAATGGGTATGGGTT
>JAKVCU010000075.1:1826-17619 GCA_022448955.1 Saprospiraceae bacterium | reverse complement strand
AATAGACTTTTGTTCTACTTATCAGCTAAATCAACAAAATAAACACACATTTTAACCAAACCATAGAAAAATCGAACAAAACCACTTATTTAACTACATCATTTAGAAAAATATTCTAGCTTGAATACCGCTAAAAAATCGCGGAAAAATGAAGAAGCTTTTAATAACAGGGATTTCTGGTTTTCTTGGGCAGTATTTTGCTAGGCACAAAATGGACTGGGAAGTACATGGTACTTATTATTCCACACCTACACAAGCAGCAGGGCTTTCATTACATCAAGTGGATTTGACCAATACCAAAGAACACTCAGAACTGTTAAATCGTGTTCAGCCAGATGCCATTTTGCATTTAGCTGCTTTATCTAATCCTAATGTTTGTGAGCAGAAGCCAGAACTATCTTATGCCATCAATCAGGAAGTTGGTTTGGCTTTCGCCAAATATGCTGCCACCAAGCATATTCCCTACCTTTTTACTTCCACAGATTTGGTTTTTCAAGGCGATGATGCTCCTTATGCCCCAGCGGATATGCCCGCACCCATCATGACCTATGGAAAAGATAAATACCATGCAGAAAAAGCTATTCTCCAGCAGTACTCGGAAGCCACCATTGCTCGCCTTCCCCTGCTCTATGGTTTAGGTGCTAATTTTTTATCCAACTGGATTCAAAAACTTAAAAATGGAGAAAAGGTATATGCCTTTACAGATGAATACAGAACGCCCACCTATGCGCCCGACGCAGCAGCAGGACTGCTCCTGCTATTGGAACAAAAACAGACGGGAATCTGGCACTTGGGAGGTAAAGAAAGTATTTCTCGTTTTGATTTTATTCGATTGGCAGCGAAGGTCTTTGCATTGGACGAAAGTCTAATGGTGCCCTCCTTGCAAAAAGAGGTAAAGATGCCCGCAGCCCGACCCGCAAATGTGAGCCTAGATAGTTCAGCGACTTATGAGATTGGATTCTCTCCAAAAAGTATGGAAGAAAATTTACAACTTATTCATTCCACAAAACGCCATTAACGCCCTATAAATCGGATCTAATTTTAAAATATCAGGATTGCCGAGAATGACGACATGCTCGCGTGCTCTTGTTAAGGCTACGTTCAATTTGCGGTCTACACCACCCTCTTCTGATACTGATACTAAAGACCTCAATTGATGCTCCACATTGGTACATAATGAAATAAGAATCACTTCTCTAGCACCTCCTTGATAGCGTTCAACTGTATCAATGGTCAATAAATCTAATGGTGCTTTTTTGGCTTCTAGAGTGGATTTAATCTGTGCGATCTGAGCACGATAGGGCGTAATAATACCGATGCTATTTTTGGTAATTTCTTTCCCTTGCTGACGGAAATATTGGAGGTAATATTCTACTAAGTCCCCAATTCTATCAGCTTCGAATTGATTTGTTTTCAGGGTTATACTGGTCTGATCGCAAGGTGTTGCAAAGAAAGAAATACGACGGGCAGATAACTGATCAAACAAAGGAGAAACGATACCGTCCACATTAGGTAATGCCTGAACTTGTTTTTCATGAAACTTTAGGCTAGCAGGCAAAATATGCAAGGTATTTTCATAAAAATATTGGTTTGGAAAAGCCATAATATCCTGATGCATTCGCCCTTGATGACTCAATTGCGCATACGCCCAATCCCATTTGTGCTGCTTACATAATTTGAATAGGCGCTCAAACAAAGAGTTGCGCATATTATTCAAACCAATACCTTGTAAATCTTTATCTTCAATATTTGAAGACTCCACATCTTGCACGACCACTGCAGGCAGTTGTTTATGGTCTCCAATTAAGATAAATCGCTCAAATTTTGGCAATAAGCCCACCAACATCGGTTCCAAAACCTGAGAGGCTTCATCAATAATGACTCGATGAAACTTTTTCAACTGGAACAACTCGTGCTTATTAGCCATCGAAGCTACCGTAGAAACAAAAATCCTTCTCTGCGCTATGACTTGCTTAAGATCTCTTCTCTTTTTAATTCCTCGAATTTTCTCGTTCAATAATTGTTCGTGGAATTGAGGGGAAGTTGAATAACGAGATCCTATTCGGATGTAATCCTCTTTAATGGTATTGCCCAGACGTTCAATCGCTTCACAAATTTCGTCAACCGCTCGATTGGTGTAAGCTAAAAGCAAGATATTTTCTTCTGTATGCTGCATCAAATGGCCAACCAAATGCTTGAGCATCATGCTTGTCTTTCCGGTCCCTGGAGGGCCCCATAATAAGAAGTAATCTCTAGCTTTTATCGCCTTTTGTAAGATTTCTTTCTGTTCTCCAGTGAGTTCAGCAGGTGTACCCACTTCTATATCTTCTGGTACACTAGGCGCTTTGTTACCAAGCAATAAAGCGCGTTTGGATATGGGGCTAGCGGCAAATTCAAACAAGCCTCTATACATCGAATTAAAAGAACCATCTAATAAATCGTGCTCTACATTCCAATATACATTTTCCTTAAACACCAAATCATTAAACTGCCTTGATCGCAAACGAAGGATCACTCTTTCTGCATCAATTTCAACGATAGTACACTTAAAGATTTGATTTCTTAAAACTGCATTTTCTGTCTTGGTATCAGGGTAAAGTACCGCTATATCTCCCTTACGGAAATTGGCCAATGGATGGGTAGCGGCTGTTCTTCTGAATAACAAAAATGGCTCCTCTTCCCCAGCTCTATTGATTTCTAATTGTAAGTGTTTGAGCAACTCATAATTGTCGTGTTTTTCTTCCTGTGGATTGAGCCATAATGAAGCTAAACCATTGATATTTTCTTGCCCTTCTACACCAATTTTGGCTAACTGATGTTCTCTTGCTATAAACCCACTAAAGGAGATAAAATACTTCTTCTCTAAGGCTGTCATTTGTGCATAAACCCGTTCAAAACGCAGTACATCTCTTTCAATAAAACCCTTTGCATAAGGGAAATGCATCATTCGTATCTTTCCAAAAATACGTTCTCCATCCGCTATTAAATCTGCTTCTTGGCTTTCACCTAATTGCGATAATTGTCGCTCAATACCGACCAATTGATTTCTGATCTGAATGGCTTCGTATTGTTTAGCTTTAACGGTAGGTGCAAAACGTAAGTGCTTCTCTGCTTCGCCAGAATAGAGAATATAATTCGCTACATTCAAACGATTTCCAAAAACGGATTTGACCATAAGGTCATAAAGTAATGTTTGAATAAAGTGGTTATTACTCAAACCATAGATATTGGGTTTAAAAGCTTTGCCACTCTTCAGCTCCACGATGGCTGACTGCTTTCCATTTTGGCAAAAAATGTCCAATCGCCCTTGCAAACCATATTTTTCGGAATAAAAGGTAGGTTCTAAGAAGCAAGCATCTGCATCAATTTTATTTTCAGGAAAAGTGTGCAGCACCATCCGCTTTAAATTGTAATAATGCTTTTGCGAAAGTTCCATAATCTCTCGCACTTCCCGATCATCAAACAAGCAGAATGCCAATGGATTTAAGCGGAATACTTTGGGGAACAACTCCTTAAAAGTAGCTTCTTTATTTGTCATTAGTTCATCTAGGAAAAAGTTGGCGATGTTTCCTAGCATCAAATACTTAGTAGTCTGGAAAGGTAAATATTTTTTGAGCAAAAACAGTCGTGACTCTGCACCAAAGTCTTTAAAACATTCTGCAACAGCAGAAACATCCATCAGAAAGTCGGGTTCTATAACAAGCGCACCAGGTCGATATACATTATCTTCATCTACTTCTACATCAATCAAATTTAACATCACGCCACCTCTGAATACGGATCGCAATAATCGAATAGAAGCATTAAAAATATCATTCCGCTCTGATAAGTTATACTGCACTCGAATTTCCTCTTCGGGAAATGCTTCATCTCTCACCAAAAGTTGGCCCTTTGCTTGATCATCGGCTAGTGCTAGCACTCTTGCCTTAGGCTTAAAAGCTTTAATTTTTGGTTGAATATAATCATAAGGCCAAGAAGGCTGAATCCAATGACGAGCTGCTTCATTCGGCTGTTGACCATAAAATGCACGTATGGTTTCGGCTACTGCTTTTGTACCTAGTTCTATTAGCCATTGCTCTACGTATTTGGTCTGTAAAGCTTTTACGGCTTCTCTTCGGAAAGCATGAATATAGTGCTGTATATCTTTAGGTATTTCTTGCCGATGGCAAGCATAAGCCATACGTGCAAAGAGCGTAGCGAACTGAAAGCGTTCTTTTTGCGTAAGCTCCAAAAAGATTTTGGCTAAAAGCCGGTAAAGAGCATCTAGTTTTTGCACCTCTGTCCATTCAGATCGCTTTCGTATTTTGACTATTTCCTTGTAAAATAAGTACGCTAATGCCTGTTCTTTCATCTACTATATCTTGAATCATAAAGATGAGAAAAATGGATGAGATCGCCAATAATTGGCCTTTTACTAAAATCTACTATCTTTGCATTAAATAACCATGATGAAAACCATTAAACTATTACTAAAACTAACAGCCTCTCTATTGGTATTCTTTGGACTAGCCAGTTGTAACAAAGAAGATGAAGAACTTCCAGCCTGCCAGACTTGTGCTCTTACCTATAATAATCAGAGTTATACAGAAGAATTTTGCCCTGAGGATTTTGACAGTATCGAAGCCTTTGATACTTATATTATTGCTTTAGAAAATTTAGGTAGTGAGTGTAACTAAGCCAGAAATTCTTGTCAATAATCATTTTCTAAATATAACTTTTTATCAAATGAAGACTTTAAAATTCCTACTTCAGATTACAGCATCTGTATTCGTACTATTTGGTGTGTCGAGCTGTGGCAATGATGATGATGTACCATCTTGCCAAATTTGTACAAACACCTACAATGGCCAATCCTATACAGAAGAGGTTTGCCTAGAAGACTTTGACTCCCAAGCACAATACGAAGCTTACATCAATTTAATTGAGGTAAGCGGTGGTGACTGTGACTAACATTGAATTTTTATATCCATGAAGTTTGACAATCCTACTGATCAGATCACTTATGACTTGATTGATCGTTTACAAAAATTTGTAAACCGAATAGCGGCCCGTATCAATAGCTTTTCTCGGGATTTAGGGTTCATGAAATATAAAATGACTTTTGGGGAACGTGATGATGACATCTACATCGTCACCTTCCCTAAATCTGGTACGACGCTTATGCAAATGCTACTTTACCAGATGACTACTGATGGAAGTATGGATTTCAACCACATCTACGATGTATCGCCTTGGATTAGAAATGATGTTTTCCTCAAACGCCCACCAAGGGAATTTCCCTCCCCTCGTCTCATCAAATCACATGATCCATACCGCAAATTTGATCGTTCGACCAAAGGTCGTTTCATTTTTGTTATCCGCAATGGCATGGATGTAGCCGTTTCGCTCTACCACCAACAAAAAAACTATAATAAAGCAGATTTAGACTTTGATAAATTTTACAAAAAGACCTTCCTCGATAAGCATCAAATGAACTATTTCCGCTTCATGAAGGCTTGGTTGCAAAACAAAAATAAACTTAATGTCCTCTATATCCACTTTGAAGATATTCTAAAAGACTTTGATCAAACCATCGATCGTATTGCCCAATTCTGTAATATTGAAATTACCGCTGAAGATCGTCCACGTATCAAAGATCGTTGCAGCTTTGAATTCATGAAGCAACATGAAGATAAATTTGGCGAACAGCCACCCAAACCCAAAGAAAGAATTTACGATCAATTTATCCGAAAAGGAAAAGCTGGCGAAGGGAAGAAAACACTAAGCGAGATGCAACAGAAGGAATATCTGCAATTGTTTGAAAAGGAGTTGGCTCAGTTAGTGGAGAAGAGGAGATAGCTATGCTGCAAGATCAGAAGGATAAATATTCAATTCTTTAAAAACCTCTTTTAATTCATTTAAAAAGTGCTGACGCCGAAATTTATACTGCATAAGCATGATATCCTGCTTGTCATTCTTCTCATTATGAATACCTATCATTTTATCTACAGAAAGTATTTGCTCTAGCAAATCAGCTGCCTGAATTATTTTTTCATTTACATCTTTAATTTCACTCATAACTTTTTATAAATATTTTAATTGAATACTATTTCCAAGTATCCTTTGGCAAACCTTTGTCTTCTACGATTCATCTTACTTTTTGTAAACCAATCATTCCAATAATATTTATCAGATAATGTAAACCTGTGTAAGTTATGGTTTTCTGGATAAAGAATCACTAGATAAGCATCAATATTGTAACTCCGCCTTAACTGATCTCCAATAAATTCAGCCCTTAACAAATCTTCTTTTTCTTCCAAAACTGAATAATCAATTAAACAAACAATATCAATATCCTTAGGATTCAATTTATTTGTTACAAAACTGCCATTGATCCAATGAACAAAGTTTGGAGTAATTTGAGTTCTAAAACTCTCCAAAAATTGTTTGTGATTTTGGAAAAGTTGATATCTACTGTAATTCTCCTCAAAGGCAGAAACAAAATTTCTTTCAAAGTCTTCAAAAGAAATTAAAATCTTCTCATAAGGTTTTAGATTACCTTGAATATCAAAACTAAAATCCATTTCAAACAATTTGATTTAAAGATAATACGAATAAATTTAAATCAAAAAATAAGAACTACTCCTAATTGAAATACTAAGGAAGATATTTAAGTACTTAGTGAATCGGATTTACGTAGTTATTTGATAAAGAATTAGTGGAGAAGAGGAGATGAAACCGCTGTGTAATAAATCCATATATAAAGTTGCCGTTATGTAACCCGCCTAAGGCGGATCACGTAACGGTTTTTCGAGTGATTTCTTTAGTCGATAACTACCCTTTTGCTTTGCTTTCCGCAGGTTTGCAATCTGGTGTTATTTTACATTTTGTTGGATCACAATTTACCTTCTTGGCTGAAGTAGTCTTCAAAGATGCTTTTAAAGCTTTAGCCTCAGATTTTTTCTCTGCTTTTAGTTCGGTTTTTGCAGCAGCCTTGGACTTTGTACAAGCAGCGGATTTCGACTTTCCACAAGCAGTAGAATTGGCCTTTACGCTTTTAGAGCAAGTCGCTTTTTTGTCTGTTTTTTTAGTTTGAGCAGCTTTGTCTGCTTCTGCTTGAAGGCTTACGATTAAAGCAGAAGCTTCTTCTTTTGCATCAACTTTTGCAGAATCTTTTGCTTTTGAGCAAGATGCTTTATCTGCTTTTTTACAAGCTGCTGGTTGGCAAGTTTGTGCACTCATCGCTACTGAAGCAAATAGGCATGCTACTAGGATAATTAATGTACGCATAATGGATCAAAATTTATTGGTGAATAATAATTGTGTCATTTGACAATACAAATCTACTTCCTTCTATTAATACTCGCTGTTGCTTAGATGTTACAAACTTGTTAATGAGCTGTTAAAGAGTGGATTGTCGACTTTGTATTTTGTTTTTTTGTAGTGTTTAGAGAACTATGCATGAAGCAGAAAAAAGAATAACACATACGGTTATCTAATGAATTCTTTTTCTACTTCGAATCTAAATTAACCATAAATGTGGAATATTAAGCAAAATAAAATTGCGCTCATTATTGCTGCTTCTTGCTTGTCTATCATCGGTTTGATCTACTTTCAAGCAAAGTGGATGCAGCAATCTAGAGAATTGTTGGAGGAGCAATTTGATCAGAAAGTAAGTATGGCACTTTGCTCTGCCGTTGAAGATTTGAAAGATGTAGCCCCAAGCACTAGCGCTAAGGCAGCTTGTAATATAGATGGTCCAAAGCCCAGCTGTGCACAACAGATTGATGCCTTGGAACAATCGCCTGATTTTGATAAGAAAATTGGCTTTGCCATGGATTTTTACAATGTTGGTATGGATTATGAGGCTAAAATCGTTGACAAATCTGCGATTCCAGAAGATTCCATCTCACCCTATTGTTGCTCTATGGAACCCATTTTGGACTCTGATAGTCATTTACTAACCGTTGCCTTCCCTACCAAGGAAGACTACGTTTATGAAAAAATGGGATTCATGTTTTTTGCTTCGATTTTGATTTTACTTTTTGTAGTTATTGTGTTTTTGCAAGCCAATTATATGCTATTGAAGCAAAGAAGAGTCACAGAATTTAACATTGATTTCTTCAATAATATGGCGCATGAATTCCGTACACCACTTACCAATATCACACTAGCAACCAAGCTTTTAGATAAAAAAGAAGAAGACCTCCAGGACAATAAGTTTGTAAAAATCATTCATTCAGAGAGTAAACACCTTATGCTTCAAGTAGATCGACTTTTGCATTTAGCAAAGCTAGAAAATGGTGACTATCAGATGAAAAAAGAACCGATCGACTTGAAGAACCTTTTGACGGAAGTCCTAAAATGTATGGACCTTAGAATTAAGGAAAATAACATGGATATCCAATTGGATGTGTACCCTACCCATGCTCAAATATTGGGCGATCCTTTACACCTAGGCAATGCATTTAGAAATTTAATTGACAATGCGATCAAGTACGCCTCTGAGCAACCTAGCTTAAAAATTAGTATGGAAGAAATCGATGGTTATATCAACTTGCGCTTTGAAGATAATGGTCAAGGTATCAGCAAAAAAGAGCAGGAATTCATTTTTGATAAATTCCATCGTGCAAAGGAGAAGGACACCTCCAAAGGCTTTGGTATTGGCTTAGCTTATGTAAAAATGATTATGGATAAGCATGCTGGTAAAATTAATGTTTGGAGTGAACTCCAAAAAGGCACCCGTTTTGATTTAGCGCTTCCTAAACTATAAACTCATGGACAAAAACGCGAAAATACTGATTGTTGAAGATGATCTAAACTTAGGCTTTCTACTCATGGAATTTTTAGAACCAGAAGGCTACCAAGTCAAATTATGTAGAGATGGCGCAAGTGGATTGGCACAATTCAAAAAGGAAAAATTTGACCTTTGCATCCTTGATGTCATGATGCCAAAGCTAAATGGATTTCAATTAGCCACAAAAATTAGAGCACTAAATAGCACTATTCCCTTCCTCTTTTTGACGGCTCGCTCCTTGAAAGAAGATAAACTCAGAGCTTATGAAATTGGTGCAGAAGACTACCTCCTTAAACCCTTTGATGAAGAACTCTTACTTTGCAAAATCAAAGTAATTCTGAGGCGAATAGCTTTGGAAGAAACGACGGATGTACCCACTCAATTTCAAATTGGCCAATACTTCTTCGACTATAATCGTCAAGAATTGCGTTTTCAAGAGGATACCCAACGTATCACCGAAAAAGAAAATGAAGTACTTCGATTATTATGCCTCAATAAAAATCAAATCCTTAGACGCGAGGATGCTGTAGAGCAAATTTATGGCAGAAGAGACTACTTCTGTGGCAGAAGTTTTGATGTATTTATTTCTCGCATTCGAAAGATGCTCAAGGAAGATCCTAATATTTCGATTGATAATGTTTTTAAAGTAGGCTTTATCTTAAATGCTTAGGTAATCTTTTGTGCTTGAATCTGTTCTCAGTCCATACTATTAAAATACGAATAGAAAGTTAATTTCTCCATAAGTTTGGGGGATGTGATGCTATCCTTGGTAATAGAAGTAAAGAATTACCCATTATGAAGACTGTAAACATTCTCTTACTGACTCTCATCGCTCTAGGCATGAGCAATTGTAGCTACAAAAGTTATCCAAACTATCGAGCTTCTCACTTGACAGATATTCCAACACATGAACATTCTAATGAGGTAGAGGTCTATTATATGGATGACGATATTGGAGAAGAGTTTCTTCCAATACAAAAAATTAGTTCAAAAAAAACTGGCGAAGATAGCTATAATAAAATCATATTAGACCTTCAGCGACAGGCACAGCAATTAGGTATGGATGCTATCATTATAGAAGAACAAATGGATGGCTATCAAACAGAAGAAAGAGGCCCTTCCGCATTAGGCATCATCCTTTCCATTATTTTAGATATTGAATCAGAAACAACTTATGAAGAGGTTTACTTTCAAGAATTTATGGCAGTAGGTATTAAGTACCGAAAAAATATCGATTACCTCGACCGATACGTTTATGCCAAAACCATTTGGCAA
Organism: Saprospiraceae bacterium; assembly: GCA_022448955.1. GTDB lineage: Bacteria > Bacteroidota > Bacteroidia > Chitinophagales > Saprospiraceae > JALEHC01. Next base: position 7,568 of record JAKVCU010000075.1, on the reverse strand, counting down.
CAAGAAGAAAATGGAAGACATAAAATAGCCTCTGCCACTTTCAATTTATTCGGAAAAATCATGAATCTGGAAGGAGATTCCATTCAATGGAACAACTATCAAGCTTATACTTTAGAACACTTAGTATATGATAACGAGCCCCCATGGACGTGGAAAAATGTTTCAAGTTCTGACCAAAAAAGATGGAAAAGAAAATATAAACTTCCATACGCCTATCTAAAAGTAGAGGTCCTTTTTATGAACGCAACACAGATAAATCACCTTGATATTAAAAAGAAGCGCACCCATCCGCGTTTGGAAACGATTTCTGAAGAACGTATGAGGGTAGTTTATCAAAAAGGAAGCAAAGATATCAAACGCACAGAATTGTATCGGGAGGAAAAACTGATTCGCTCAGAGGAATACTTCTATGATCAAGAAGGCAGAATACTTCAACGACAGGTTTTTTTATTCAAAGAAAAGAAGAAGATACTAGACAAAACTATTGTCTACGAATATTATCGCAATAGCGATATCAACTATTTTTTCCCAAATTCAGCACCAAATGAGGATTAATTTCAGCTGATCTAAAGGTAGCGTAAATGACCCGCAGTAAAAATCCCGAATACTTCACTGCTATAAGTATTCGGGATCAATCGCATTTATTTTTTTAGCGACTATTGGTAAACTCGTTCTTTGAGCCTAAGTGCTCCATTATTGGCTTAGTCGCGACCAATAAATCATCAGCAGCGGGGACAATTTTATTATACGAGCAATTTTGACTAGCCGATTAAGTATTATTGTACGATAAGCGTCCCTCGCATGGCGGCTGCATGGCCAGGGAATGTACACACATAAGTATAAGCTCCTGCCTTGCTAGGCGCTAAAAAGTAAATCGTATCTGAAGCACCAGGTCCGACTAATTTACTATGAAACAATACATTGGAAGACTTGGGAATATAATTCATAGCGGCTCCTTGCAGTCCAAGATTTAAAGCTGCATTTCCAACTGCATCAGCTGTACCAGGCTTCACGATAACAATATTGTGAGGCATATCATCATTATTATAAAATGTAAATTTCAATTTACTTCCTGCCTTAACGCGTAAAGTCTTCTGATCATATTTTAGTCCTGGAATAGTGCTGATCACTATGGTTTGATCTGCCTTTCCCCAACTACTAGGCATTTTGGTTGGCCGTTTGGCCATGCGCTTTTTAGCTTTTGGTTTTGCTTTTTTGGCAGTAGTGGCCTTCTTCTTAGTGGCCTTCTTTTCTTTTTTTGCTGGTGCAGGCTTTGGTATGGCATGCTGGTGAGCTGGTTTTTCTACCTTAGGAGGATCTGGCAACTTCAACTTCTCTCCTTCCGGAATTTCATTCAAAGTGTAATAAGCTGCATTGTGAAGCAATGGCATGTTGCCATTGTAAGATTGCACCCCCTCTGCTTTAAGCTCATGAATATAAAACTGGCGTAAATTATCCACCACCAAACGAGCTTTTAAACCATCATCTGAAACCACAATACCTCTAATCGGGCAATTTTCTTGATTGGCGACAGGACTACCGTATACGGGATGATACTTATAAGTAAAGCCTGTTATTGAATAGGAGGCCATATCTTTAGCGGTATTCTTATCTACTGGCTGAGTAAATTCTATCTCAAATCCATCTGGCATTGCTCTTACGGCTTTCATTTCAAAGGGCATTTTACCGGTCCAGATCAATCGCTGTAAACCATAGGGATCTTTACCTGTAGATCCCCATCCACGGTTGGTTTGGCCAACAAATAAAGAACCATCTTTCCCCCAACTCATACGCAAAACGCCAGACTGAAAACCTTCTCTAAAATTAAAGGCTGCACCTTGATACACGCCATTTACTTTTTCTAAGAACACACGTACAATCTTACTTTGTCCTTGATCACCGATAAGCATTTGTCCATCAAATGGACCAAAAGCACCTTTGGTTTCGTCTACAATAATCTCAGATGTAGAAATGCCAAGAATACCATGTGGCAACCATACTGCTGGCAGTTTAATAGATGGCAATTCCTTTGCTAATTTGAATAATGGCAACGGTTCTTCATCTTCTATATTCTCTGGTTTTACCAATGGTTGCCCTTTTGGTGTAAACCTTGGATTAGCTCGGTAATAAATATCGTTTTCTGTAATTTTCACTGGTGAATCTGGACGTTCGGCCCATTTCAAACCTGCTGGGTGGCCTGTGAAATCTCCTTTTTCAACATGCACCAAACCACCTGACCCCATCCAATCACCTTGATTATCGGCATAAAAAAACGCTCCATCTACAAAGCCAATACCACATGGTGAGCGCATACCAGCGGCATAAGGCTCCATTTTGCCGTCCGGCGAAATCTTCATCGTCCAACCTCTCCATGGCACTCGACTTTCACCTCTCCACCATTCTTGATCGCCAAAAGCCACATTACCGGTTACATACATCGAACCATCTTCTGCTACTTTTGGACCAAATGAATACTCATGATAATGACCTGATAATGGCCAATCAAATACAGCCTCGTAAATATCAGCATAACCATCACCATCAGCATCTACTAATTTGGTCAACTCTCCTCTTTGCGCACAATAGAATGCGCCATCGCGATAGGCTAAGCCTAAAATCTCGTGGAGGCCACTCGCAAACTTTCTAAATTTTGGAGAAGCCCCATTTTCCATGTAAGGGTTTTCGACCACCCAAACTTCTCCTCTACGAGTAGAAACACCTATATTCCCGTTTGGCATAGTTACCACACCCCCACCTTCAAGGACAATCCCCTCAGGGATAGGCACAGTGACCATATCATAATAATCGCTTTCAATAGGCAGAAAATCTTTTTCTTGCCCAAAAGCAGACTGAACAACAAACAAAAAAATAATACTATAGAATAAATGATTCATCTTCTTAAATTTTAAGTAGTAAGCCCAAGACCTACCTGCCACAGGCAGGGAATAGTAAATATAATTTGATCGGAGCTCTTACCATAACAACTGATAAGTCAGCTCATTATATTTGGAAAAATCTACTAGCAGTTCTTGTCTTCCTGCGCTTTCGCGAGATATCACATCTATTCCTTCTGGAATTTGAATAAAATACTGCTGATCGATGCTATAAAGGCCTTTGGCCTGCTCTTCAATATTTTGGCCCTGAGCCAATTTTATATATACGCCTGATGCATTTCCTTCTCTTTTCAGCTTTCGCTGAATTTGCTTACCAGTTTGAACACTTTTAATTTGATCATGAATTGTTGCCTCATGAATATGATATTGGAAAGTAGGCCAACCATCTGTACCTAATTGATAGCCTTTATAACGATAACTACCCTCCGCTACTTCCATTGGCCATTCTGCATTGACCTGATCGAGCTTTACTATTTCTGGATAAACTCCAAGATTTAAAACGGCACCTAAAGGAATAGAACTTCCATCGCCACGACCTGACCACATAGGTGTTGCATCCAAGAAATCACCTCTCCAAATTTGCGCAAGCGCAGCAGATTTTGGATCAAAAGTATAATTCAGGCGATCCGCCGAGCCCACAGAAATGGCATGGGTGATACGGTGTTTTTTGCCGTCAGGCAGTGGAAAATCACGGAAACTACGCATTACGGTAGGCTTTGCTTCGTAGCCTAAAAGAATAGGTGCACCTGAGTTGCGACCCCCACCAGAAAGAGAACTAGGTGCATGCAATGCTTGGTTAGAAATGTCAGGACCCGATACGTAGAGACCTAAGCCATTAGGAAACCAAGGGCCTGTTTTTAAATAAAGCAACTCAAATGAATGTTGTCCCTTCTTTAAGTAAATAGAATCTGCCTGACGCCACGCGCCATAAGGCAATAAATCTTTATCATCAATCTTGAAATAAGCCCAACCTCTGGCGTCCATATCAAAGAAATAATCACCTGCTTCTTTTGCTTCGAAATCTCCTTTGAACCGAAGTGCAAATCTTCCATTAGATTGCGTAACCTTATGAGTCAAATGCGGTGCTTTATCTTTGCGAATGAGTTTTAATTTTTTAAAATCAGGAAAAGCATCACTTGTCGTTTCATAATGTTCGTAACGAAGATTTTTTAACTGCATCTTACCTTTCCCATAGATCCTATAATTGATATTGCGAAAAGCTACTGGTCCATGATCCCCTTGAATGAATAAAGGACCCGGTTCATCACTTTCTGGGAGGCCGCCTCTAGTGGGGCCTGTCAATTCGAGATTTTCATGAATAAGTTGGCCATTTAAGTGAATACTCACAAAACGAGCATTACTTAGCTTTTCACCAAAATCATTAAAAGTAGCGGCTCTGAATTTTATCTTAAGGTGTTGCCACAATCCTGGTGCTTTACATACGTTCATTCTAGGAGCATACCCTTCAAAGCCCTTTTGACCATCTGCTTTGGACTCATCCCAACGTTCATAAATCCCCCCACAGTCTCCAAACTTTGGCAAGTTCACACCCCAACTATCCAGTAGTTGTACTTCATAGCGGGCTTGCAAATAAATACCTGAATTTGAACCCTTTGCCATCATAAACTCTAGCTCCAAATCCATATCGCCATGTAGCATTTTACTTTCAATATTACTAGCATGTTTCTTTCCAGGGAGGTTGACAAGTACCCCTGTTCCTTTTTTAGTTCTAAGCGTTTTGTCCTCTTCCAAATCAGCTTTTAAGCTACCAACAATCTTCCAATTATCGCCTGTAGATTGAAAAAAAGAAAGATCACTTAAATCGACTTTTTCTTGTGCTATACCATAAAGACAAAGCATCATCGATACTATTCCAATTATTATTTTCCTTATCATATTTCGAAATTGTTTGCGCACACAATATACAAAACGTTTTAGTTGTTGGTTGGTTGTTTTTTAGTTGTCAGTTGGTTGCAGATCGTTTTTTAATGTTAATTTTGGCATAACCACCAATAACTATCCCCTAATACCCCCTATCCAATTGCACTTCAAATCGAATAGGCCCTCCGGTCTTTAACCGTTGATAATTATCCGCAATAATTTTGGCGGCATTTTCTTGATGGGTAATACTTGCTGTATGAGGAGTGATAAAAATATGAGAATGGGACCAAAAAGGATGGGAAGTAGGTAATGGCTCCTCTTGAAAGACATCAAGATAGGCTTGGTCGATAGTACCTTCCTCTAGGAGTTTTAGCAAATCATCTTCTACAAGATGCGCCCCACGACCTACATTGATGAGGCAACTGCCTTTCGGCAAATTTCGAAGCAATTCATATGATAGAATGCCTTCTGTTTGTGGTGTACGAGGCAGTAAACTAAGGAGTACATTGATTTCTTGGAGGAAAGATGGTAGGCTATGATTTTCGCTATCCCAAACGGTGAAATTTGGAATTTCTTTTGGTTTACGACTAAAACCTATCACTTCAAAACCCACTGTTTGAAGTATTTTGGTGACAGCCTGCCCCAACGCCCCTACCCCTAGAATACCTACTTTGATGGGACGTTCTATAGGATTTGGCTTTGCCCATTGGCCATTTTGCTTAGCGACCTGATAGAAAGGCCATTGTTTATGAAAATGCAAAACACAAGTCAAGACGTGTTTTTGCATAGAATGCGCTAAAGTAGGATCGACAATACGACTAATTAAATGCTTGGAAGTGATTGCAGGATCTTTAATAATATGCTCCACCCCCGCCCCCAATGAGCTGATTAATTGTACATTAGGAAATTGAGCGCTCGCATTTTCGGGATGTTTCCAAACCACTAGCATTTCAACTTTATCTGCTTG
>JAKVCU010000075.1:0-1816 GCA_022448955.1 Saprospiraceae bacterium | reverse complement strand
GAGGAATATCAGGATAAATCCAAATAGGTACCTTTCCATTAGTAGCTGCTTTGATATGCTGCTTTAATATGCTAACATCCCGATCTCCAACAATTATTGCGATGGCCATTTTTTTATTGGAAAACTAAAGAATTTCTTTCGATTAAGAACTACCCGCCACCAAAATATTAGAGTCATTCTTTCCTTCTAGCACACTTACTTCCATCAAGAATTGATCAACAGCCTTCGCAGCTTCCCTCCCTTCAGAAATAGCCCAAACCACTAGTGATTGGCCTCTTCGCATATCTCCTGCCACAAAAACCTTTTCCACATTTGTTTGATAATTATCATCACAAACATTACCACGATCATCAATTTCAATTCCTAATTGCTCCAACATACCCTCGAATTGAGGATATACAAAACCAATAGCGAGTAATGCTAGATCACAAGGGATTTCTTTTTCTGTTCCTTCAACCTCTTTGAAGGTGTATCTTCCTGTGTTTTCATCTTTTACCCACTCAATTTCTACCAATTCTACAGCTGTTAGTTCTCCGGCCTCATTGCCCTTGAAAGCTTTGGTCAGGATTGCCCATTCTCTATCGCAGCCCTCTTCATGAGAAGAAGAAGTTCTTAGCATCATGGGCCAATTGGGCCATGAAAGCGGATCGCGTTTTTTGGGAGGTTTCGCCAATAATTCAATTTGAGTAATGGAAGTTGCTTTATGGCGATTAGAAGTTCCTACGCAATCGGCTCCAGTATCACCACCGCCGATAACGAGTACATTTTTATCTTTCGCTAAAATTTGCTCTGGTGATTCAAAATGATCACCTGCCACTCGCTTATTATTTTGAGTCAAGAAATCCATTGCAAAATGCACTCCTTTTAAATCTCTTCCAGGAATTGGCAGGTCTCGTGGAATAGTCGAACCGCCGCATAATACCACGGCATCATGGCTACCTAATAGGTCATTCGCTTCCATATCTACACCGATATTAGTACTGGTTTTAAAACGTACACCTTCTGCTTCCATGATCGCGATACGACGTTCTACGACCCACTTTTCCAGTTTAAAATCAGGAATTCCGTAGCGCAATAATCCTCCCAATCGATCACTACGTTCGAAAACTGTTACTGAATGTCCTGCTTTATTGAGCTGAGCTGCCGCTGCCAAACCTGCAGGACCAGAACCTACTACTGCCACTTTTTTACCCGTTCTTAAGGTTGGTGGTTTTGGACGGATATACCCTTTTTCGAAAGCCATTTCTGCAATGGACTTTTCAATATGCTCAATAGCTACAGCGGCTTGATTAATCCCTAATACACAAGCAGCTTCACAGGGCGCTGGACAAATACGACCAGTGAATTCAGGAAAGTTATTAGTGCTGCTTAATATTTCAAAAGCTTGTTGCCAATCTTCCTCATATACCGCATCATTAAATTCTGGGATGATATTACCTAGAGGACAACCATTGTGGCAGAACGGTACGCCACAGTCCATACAGCGAGAAGCTTGTTCTACTGTTTTTTCAGCGGGGAAACTTTCGTAAATTTCTTTGTAATCCTCTACTCTTTTACCTGGATGACGAGAAGAAGGTAACTGTCTTGTATGCTTTAAAAACCCTTTTGGATCTGCCATATCATTTTACTTAAGTAGTTAGGCTAGAATCTGTCAGCCTCTGGCTGACAGGCTTTAACGTCCCTTCTAAAATCGCATGTAACTTTTCTATCGTCAGTTACTTACGATTTTTGAGCTGAGCCCGTGCCTGCCTGCTGGCAGGAATTTATTATACAAGCAATTTTGACTAGCCGCTTAAAAATCAAACAATAGAATTAA
>JAKVCU010000074.1 GCA_022448955.1 Saprospiraceae bacterium | reverse complement strand
TCGTCAGTTACTTATAATTTTCGAAGGGACCATTTTATTATACAAGCAATTTTGACTAGCCGCTTAAGCAATACTTATTTATCCAAAGCTGTTATCGAAATATTTGGTCTAATTTAATTATTTGACAAAGTCGTTCCAAAGATCAAACTCCCCAACAAATTCTAAGAGCTAGGATCTGCTAGATCATGATATTTATAAACGGACACAAAAGATTTAAGTCAAGTCTAAACAAAATAAACTTTATGAATTAAGAACTAAGGTTTAAAAATCAATATGCCGAGAGCATTACTTTTTTTGTTCATTCATTTTCAAATAATAATCAATTCGTGGATCCCTTCCTTTTTCATTCTTGTAAGATTGGGCGATAGCTTGGAGTTCTTTTGCAACAGATGGAAACTCACCTGCAACATTTGTATTATTCCTCAAATCATTGGTCAAATCAAATAATTCTAATTGATCATCTGTTACATGCCATCGTAAGAACCAATTGTTTTTTCGCACCCAATAGCCCTCCACCTTGCGCCCCATTACTTCTCCTGGCTTAGGACTTCTTGTGGTCACAACATTTCCCTGTACAAAATTGCGAATTGAAGACTTTTTACCAGATATGACCTCTTTAAACGAAACCCCATAGATTCCTTTTGGAAGATCAATACCAATATAATCCAATATGGTAGCTGGAATATCAGCACTATGAATAAGTGCTTCCCTACGCACCCCCTTTTTTATCTGATCAGCCCAAGCAAAAATAATCGGTGAGCGAAAAGACATATCATAAATAGATCCCTTCCCTTTATCTCCTCCATTATGCGAACGATTTGGATCATTCCAATACTCTTCTTTTGGGTCTTGTTCCCAACCATTATCATTCACATAAACGATTAAAGTATTATCATAGTATCCTTTCTCTTTTAGATATGCCACCAACTCACCCCATGCATCATCAAACCAAGTACAATTGGCATAATACTGCTTGGCAGACTCAGACATATCTTTGTCTTTATACAGATTGTAATACTTCTCAGGTGCATTAAATGGGTAGTGGGGTAAAGATGGGGCAAACCACATAAAAAAAGGCTGGCCTTTTGTCTCTTCCAAGAAATCGTAGGCAGCTTGGTTGGTTACTCGCCCTAGATCCATCCCATCTCCTCCCATATGCTTGCGGAACCAATTATTTGATTTTTGATCCTCTTCTGTCCACCCCTTGGTCATACCATGTGTAAATCCACCATTTTGATAATTAAACTCCCACCATTTTCCACCTTGGAAGCTAACATAACCCTCTTCCCTCAAAATTTTTGGCAGTGTATTAAATCTAGAAAAACCGTAAGCCTTTCGGTCAAATTCTTGCTTAAACCATTGAACAGAGTCTTCAGGTATGGCTTGCTTTTTTATCTCTGCATCCATTAGAGCAAAATTCTTCTTTTGAAAATCAATGGGTAAGAGTCCTGTTATCAACGTTTGTAAAGAAGGACGACAATGATTATCAGACACGTAGCCGTTTGTAAATAACACCCCACTTTCTGCTAATTCGTCCATATGAGGCGTATGGATATAATCCGCTCCCATAAAACCAAAGTACGGGTAACCTTGGTCATCACCAATTAACATAATGATATTAGGAAGTTCAGTAATTTTACTCGTTGATTGATTTGTCCTTTGCTCAGCCAAATTGCAAGCAAATGCAGCTGATAACAATATAAGTAGTAAGAATAACCTTCTCATGTATATTTGAATTTAAGTCTTGGTCCAAACCATCGGTAAAGAAGTTTAGAAAACTTTTCTAATTTAGGCAATTTTTTACTTACTCATAAAATAGCTTAATCTTGTCTTCTAAGGAAATCACACTTAGTTTTGATTTTAAACTAAGTTTGACTTATATTTGTTTGCAAATAAAAAAGGATGAAAGCATTACTTTTAATAGACTTACAAATTGATTTCTTGCCCGGTGGAGCGCTAGAGGTTAAGGAAGGAGATCAAGTTATTCCGATTGCTAATCAATTGATGCAGCACTTTGATTTGGTAGTAGCGACAAAGGATTGGCATCCACCCAATCATGGTAGTTTTGCTGCTAATCATCCTTGGCGCAAGCCTGGCCAAGTAATTGATTTAAATGGTTTGGAGCAGATATTGTGGAATATCCACTGTGTCCAAAATACTTTTGGTGCTGAGTTTGCTACCAAGCTGAATGATTCAGGTATTCATCATATCATTTACAAAGGAACCGATGCTGAAATAGATAGTTACAGTGGTTTCCATGACAATGGATACAGAAAATCAACTGGTCTTACTGAATTCTTAAAAGAAAAAGGAGTAGAAGAAGTTTATATCATGGGCTTAGCTACCGATTTCTGCGTAAAATTTAGTGTTTTGGATGCTATTAAAGAAGGATTTCGTACAAATGTTGTGGTAGATGGCTGTAGAGGTGTTAACTTAGCAGCTGATGCTTCTGCAAAAGCATTAGAAGAGATGAAAGCCAAAGGAGCTCGTCTGATTCAATCTGCAGAAGCGATTAGTTAATGGGGCTTATCCCCAACCGAAAATAAACCACCAAATTATGTTACAGGAAACTATGCTTTCTTCGAAAGAATTGATGCAAATGGAAGACCAATATGGTGCACATAATTATCACCCACTTCCAGTTGTTTTGGCCAAAGGTAGAGGCGTGCATGTTTGGGATGTGGAAGGAAAGAAATACTACGATTTCCTTTCTGCTTATTCTGCTGTCAACCAAGGACATTGCCATCCAAGTATTATCAGCGCACTTAAAGAACAAGCTGAAAAATTGACGCTTACTTCTCGTGCATTTTACAATGATGTATTGGGTAGATATGAAAAATTCATCACCGATTTCTTTGGCTATGATAAGGTATTGCCGATGAATACAGGTGTTGAAGGTGGTGAAACAGCAGTCAAACTGTGTAGAAAATGGGCTTACGAAGTAAAAGGAGTTCCTACTAATCAAGCCAAAATCATTTTCGTAACAGGTAACTTCTGGGGGCGTACCCTAGCAGCAATTTCTTCTTCTACGGATCCTTCCAGTACAAAAGGCTTCGGTCCCTACATGCCTGGCTATGTATTAATTCCTTACAATGATATCTATGCACTAGAAGAAGCTTTGCAAGACCCAAATGTTGCAGGGTTTATGGTAGAACCCATACAAGGCGAAGCGGGTGTTGTCGTTCCAGACGAAGGATATTTAAAATCCGCCTATGATCTTTGTCAAAAGCACAATGTACTATTTATTGCTGATGAGGTTCAAACGGGTATTGCTCGTACGGGTAAATTGATTTGTTGTGAGCATCATGGCTTTAAGCCAGATATCCTCGTATTAGGAAAAGCATTATCGGGCGGTGTATTCCCTGTTTCTGCTGTATTGGCTCGTGACGAAATCATGTTGACGATCAAGCCAGGAGAACATGGTTCTACATTTGGTGGCAACCCATTGGCATGTGAAGTAGCAATGGCAGCATTGAATGTTGTCAAAGATGAAAAGCTTTCTGAAAATGCAGAGCGTTTAGGTCAATTGTTCAGAGAACGCATCCATAAAAACTTAGTTGAGACATCAGACTTAGTTACTTTAGTACGTGGTATGGGATTATTGAATGCCATTGTAATTAACGATACAGAGGATAGTGATACCGCTTGGAATATCTGTATGAAACTAGCAGAAAATGGTTTGTTAGCTAAGCCTACACACGGCAATATCATTCGTTTTGCACCACCTCTAGTCATGACAGAAGAACAGCTGCATGAGTGTTGCGAAATCATTGAAAATACCATTTTAGCATTTGAAAAATAAACACTTAATAAAACTATGCTGGGCAAATGCCCGGCATTTTTTACTTCACCAATTCCACTTCCATCCAAACAGGCTGATGATCAGAAAACTTAAAGTCCTGATTCAGTCCCTTTACCTTCCTAACCTTTACATTCGGAGAGATTAGGAAAAAATCAATGAGTGTTACAAAAGTTTCGCCTTTTATATAAGGATTAGCGATCTTCCGATTAGTTGGAACTCTTGGATCATATACCCATGTCCAATCAGAGGGAAGAAAATCATCTTCAATATTAATTTGACCATATTTCCCAGCTTGTCCAGGCATAAAAGAATCAAATGGGAAATTAGGCGGGCATTGGTTCCAATCTCCACCAATAACAACATAATTACCTGCCTCGTATTCCTTAATAAAAAAGGCCTTCAACCAGTCCATTTGTTGTTTTTTTAAGCTCCCTCCTTTATCGTAGGCAGAATTGTGAACATTGATTACGACCAGATCTTTATTCCATGCCGTTTTGATACGATGCACACTAGCACAACGATCCAATTGATATATTCGAGTAGGCCAATCATATTCTCCAGGCAGTTGATAACGTGTTGATTCGTAAGGCTGATATCGCAAGAAGGAACCCAATCCACTATGAACAGAACCAATAACATTCCAAGGTTCTAAAATAGGAATTGGAATACGATCTACTTTAAAATTGGGAGCGAATGTAGCTGCAAAATCAGGAATTTCTTTTCGTATAGCATCAAATTGGTTGTTAAAATAGCTCCGCTTTGAATGGAAATCGACTTCCTGAAAAAGAAAAAAATCTGATTTAATGGAGGTTACAAAATCAGCAGAACCTTTAATATTTTTTTCAACGTATTCTTTAGGGGAAGTCACAAAGTGCCCTCCTGAGATTAAGGAGCCCGTTTCATAAAAGAAATCAGACTCTGCACCTAATCCCCCATAACCGAGATTCCAAAGGGTAAAGCTTAGTATGCTATCAGGTACAACCGAAATCGGAGCCTTCTGAGAGAGATCTAGTCTTATTGATTGCTGTGGTTGGAAATCATAGACCGTAGCGTAGGCTAGGGATAGCCCGATATACAATAAAAAAGTAAAAATAATACCGAAAAGCCACTTTAAAGCTATACGCATCCCCCTGTGTAATTTTACCATATTTTATAAGTTGGTTAGTTTAGGCATAAAGTAGCAATAAAATACACGCTCTCAATACTTATTATTAAAACAATACTATGTTCAACTTTTCACTTCCTAAGTGCCTAAACAAAATTGCTTGTACCATAAAATTGTTCCCTCGAAAATTATATGTAATTGAGGACAGCAAAGTTACGCATGATTTTTGAGCGAACGTAACCCTTTCAGCCTGTGGCCGAAATTTCATTGTACCAATTCCAGCCTGCGCAGGCAAGATTTCGGGCAAACTACTTATTAGATTTTAGTTTAAAAACCTAATAAATCACTCATTTCAAAGTATCCTTCCTTCCCAATCAGCCATTCTGCTGCCAGGATAGCGCCTCTAGCAAAACCTTCTCTTGAGTGTGCAATATGCTGAATATCAATCTGATCAATTGGAGAAAGATATTGAACTAAATGCGTACCAGGTACCTCTTCTACCCTTTCGGAAGTGATTTCCAATTTACTACTTTCTGTTGTTTTTTTATTTATCCATTCTGTTTTACGGTCTAACTTTTGAAGAATATCCTTTGCTAATGAAATAGCAGTACCACTGGGTGCATCCAATTTCTGCGTATGATGTATTTCCGTCATTTTTACTTCATAGGATTCTTGGTTACGCATCATCTCTGCAAGATAACGGTTCAGAGCAAAAAAGATATTTACCCCGACACTAAAATTTGATGCATAAAAAAATGCACCTCCTTGTTTGCGGCAAAGTACTTTGGCCGCTTCCATCTGATCTAGCCAAGCAGTAGTACCACTAACTACTGGAACCCCATTCTGGATACAAAATTGTACATTATCAAAAGCTGTTTCTGGCCTTGAAAACTCAATTGCTACATCTGCATTTTTAATGTTTTTTACGCTTCGTTCATGGGCATTATCTGCATTGATCTTAAGGACGACCTTATGCCCCATACGGCTAGCTAGTTCGTCAATAGTCTTACCCATTTTCCCATAACCCAATAATGCAATATTCATAAATTTAAAATTTTTCTACTGTTTGCAAAATGCAGTATTCCGAATATCTGCCGACTGCCTAGCCCCAGTTATTTTCGGGTGTACAATGCTATGCTCTTCTGGCAATCAATTCGTATTATTTCTGTACCTAGCTTGCTTAAAAAATAGCGACCTTATGAGAACAGTTAAAATATCAAGCTTTGTATCTATTTCGCAAAGACGGAACCAAAAGAACTGGAGTATTTGGCACCCAATAAACTACTGCCTATTACAGCTGGAGCTACAAATAATCTAACAGACTTCCATTACTTTATATCCAGGTGACTTCCCAATTTATAGTCATCCAAATAAATGAATTAGATAGAAGTAGGCTTTCGCCTAAATTCGTGCTAAAGTATTGAAATTCTGTGTTTAGGTTTCTGAATAACACCCATTTTTGCTTTAGTATAATCACTTCATCTTTGCCAGGAAAAGCTTTTAAAAGTGTACCTTTCCTTAAGCAAGGATAATCCTCTCGTCATAAAGGCATTTTTATTCCTCTTCGAGCAGTTGTTTTAATTCATTCAGCTTCATCATACAATCAATAGGTGTCATTGAATTGATATTGACATCAACTAATGCTTCTTTAATTTTACCAGCTGTTGGATCAACTGTTTCAAAAATACTAAGCTGCAGCGCATCTGTTGAAATTTGCTGTGTATTAGGTTTAGCGGATTGCACCCCCTCTTGTTCTATCGATTTTTGTTCTAATTGTTTCAAAATATGACTAGCGCGTTCCACAATACTTCGCGGCATACCTGCCATTTTCGCCACATGAATACCAAAACTGTGCTGACTTCCTCCTGCCACTAATTTGCGTAAAAAGATGACCTTTTGCCCTATCTCTTTAGTTGCAATATTAAAATTTTTAATTCTAGAAAATTTATTAGCTAATTCATTCAACTCGTGGTAGTGGGTGGCGAATAAGGTTTTAGGCCTTGCATTTCCATTGCTATGCAAATACTCTGCAATTGACCAAGCGATAGAAATTCCATCATAAGTACTAGTCCCTCTGCCAATTTCATCTAATAAGATCAATGAACGATCCGAAATATTATTCATAATACTGGCTGTTTCGTTCATTTCTACCATAAAAGTAGATTCACCTGAGGAGATGTTATCAGAGGCGCCTACCCTGGTGAATACCTTATCAATGAGTCCAATCTTTGCAGAAGCTGCTGGAACAAAACCACCCATTTGGGCCATGAGTACGATTAGGGCTGTTTGTCTCAAAAGCGCTGATTTACCAGCCATATTTGGGCCTGTGATCATCAAAATTTGTTGTTCTTGATGATCAAGCAACACATCATTCGGAACGAAGCTTTCCCCAATTGGGAGCTGTTGTTCAATGACCGGATGGCGACCATCTTTGATATCAATGACTAATTTATCATTAATTTCCGGTCGGCAATAGCGATTCTTTTTAGCCACTTTAGCGAAGGATAATAAGCAATCAATCCTTGCGATAATATTTGCATTGTGTTGTACAGGGTATATATATTCTACAAGAACTTGGACGAGTTCAGCGAACAATCGTTCTTCTAGCTCTCCAATTTTATCTTGAGCAACTAAAATTTTAGTTTCTAATTCTTTTAATTCTTGGGTAATATAGCGCTCTGAATTGGTAAGGGTTTGTTTGCGAGTCCATTCTTCAGGTACATTATCCTTATGTTTATTGGTGACTTCTAGATAATAGCCAAAGACATTATTAAAGCCAATCTTCAAATTAGTGATCCCTGTTTTCTGAATTTCTCTTTCTTGAATTTTCAGAAGTATTTCTTTGCTGTTTCTAACAATATTACGGTATTCATCCAAATCCTCATTCACCCCATCTGCAATAACATTTCCTTTATTCAAATTAACTGGTGGTTCATCTACTAATTGTTCTTGAATAATATTTTGCAATTGCTCACATGGATTAATACGCTCTGCCATTTGTACGAGCTTTTCTTTATCGCTTTCACTCAAAAGCAGCTGAATTGGGGTCAGCAGTTCTAGTGCTCTTTTTAGTTGTACGACTTCTCTTGGATTGATTTTTCCAAGTGGGACTTTGGAAATCAAGCGTTCTAAATCTCCAATTTGGCAAATGTATTGTTCAATTTCGTCACTTAAGGCTTGATGATCATAAAAATGACTAACAATATCTAATCTACCCTCAATTGCATTTTGCGAAAGTAAAGGTAATACCACCCACTTTTTCAGCAAGCGTGCTCCCATCGGAGAAGAGGTATGATCCAATATTTTAATTAAAGGAACGCCACTTTCGTGAGGACTATAAATCAACTCTAAATTTCGGATAGTAAAGCGATCAAGCCAAACGTAGTTTTCTTGTTGAATACGACTAATGCTCGTAATATGCCTTAAGTTCTTATTTTCAGTCGTAGCTAAATAGTGCAGCGTCGCACCTGCTGCTACCTGTGCATATTCTAATCCTTCAACGCCAAACCCTTTCAGGTTTTGCACTTCAAATTGATCTAATAATTTCTCACGAGTAAAATCAGAAGTATAGACCCATTCATCTAGACAAAAAGTATAAAAACGATCGCCAAAAGCCTGAGTGAATGTTTTTAACCGATCTTTAGGAAGGATGATTTCAGAAGGTTTGAAGCTCTGCAATAATTTATCGATATAAGCTTGTTCTCCTTCACAAACCAAAAACTCTCCCGTTGAAACATCTAAAAAGCTAAGCCCATAATGATCGCGTTTTCCAAAAGCTACAGAAGCTAAGTAGTTATTAGATTTATGATCCAACAATTTATCGTCAATGGCCACACCAGGAGTTACTATTTCAGTAACTCCCCTCCTAACGATCTTTTTTTGAGGGCTGGGTTTCTCCAATTGTTCACAAATGGCCACTCGGTAACCTGCCTTTACTAAACGAGGAAGATAAATATCCATGGAATGATGTGGAAAGCCTGCCAACTCTATATTACTACCACCATTATTTCTGGCAGTGAGGATAATACCCAATACTTTAGAGGCTGTGACTGCATCTTCTCCAAAAGTCTCATAAAAATCACCTACTCTGAATAAGAGGATAGCATCAGGATGCTTGGATTTAACTTGAAAATACTGACGCATTAGAGGCGTCACCTTTTTCTTTTTATCTGTAGATTTCTTTTTCGCCAAAGCATTGTATAGTTTAAGAGAACAAATATACCGATTCTCCTCTTTTAAAAAATTGAAATAAAGACAAATTCCCATTCAAAAGGATAAAGAAAGTAATCATTTATGTAATTTTTTTGCTTCTATTCTTGCATTTTTTTGCTTTTGAATCAAATTAGGATTACTTTTAAGGTGTAAATAGATGAAAAATCTTACTTTTCATCTAATACCAACCAAAATAGCAGTCTAGGCTGCCCAACCACAATGCCAGAGTAAGCTTTCTAATCGATTATGATTGGATTAAAAAGTGTTTGAATTCGTTAAGAATTGATTAAGCTTGCTATTCTAGGCAATTATTTAGATTAAATATTTCGTTTTTGAATATAATTGTAAATTTGCGATTGGCATAATTATTCGTATCCAATAATTGGAAGGGATAATTACAAGTATGAATAAAGGAAAAAAATTTTGCAAATGAAAATATCTAGCAGGGTCCTATTAAGCACCATTATTCTTTCATTTTTTGTTTGTTTTCTACAGGCCCAAAATCTTACTGACCTACGTAGAGCCAATAAAGAGTATGAGCTTCATGCTTATAATTTGGCGATACAGTCTTATATGAAGATCCTTCAAAGGCGTCCCAATAATCCAGATATTTTGGTTAAAGTGGCAGACAGCTACCGTCATTTGAATCAAATGGAAAAAGCTAGAGAATTTTATGATCGAGCTATAGGTCAAAATAAGGTGGATCCTATTGCTTACCTCGACTATGGTAAAGTGATGATGGCATTAGGAAGGTACGACGAGGCATATAACCTGTTCATGAATTATGCGCGCGTCAATAATATGATTGGCAAACACTATGCTGATAATTGTAATTTCGCAAAATCACAATTAGGGATTGGTTCTTCCTACTTAGTTTCTAATGAGTTTATAAATTCTTCTTCTTCTGATTTTGGAGTTACTTTTTATGGTGATCAAGTCATTTTCTCCTCTGCTCGAACGGATATTCAGCGTTCCAGCTCTAGTTGGACCGGAAAGGCTTACAATCAACTATTCCGCGCAAAACCGGGTGATAATGGCTTCTTACAGCAAGCCATTTTTATGAAAAACAGCCTCAAAAATGAGTACAATGTTGGGCCTTTGGCCTTTTCACCAGATTATAAAACGGTGGTTTACACCAAGAATAATTTCGTAGATGGTACTCGTCATATCGCTACTAGTGGTATGGAGCTTAGTCTCTATGTTGCTCAAGTGAATGCGAATGGGGATTGGGTGGATGCTCGTGCTTACCCTTTCAATAGCCCCAATTATAATACTGGTTTTCCTACTTTTTCCCCTGACGGAAATGCCTTATATTTCTCTTCCGATCGTGCTGATGGATATGGTGGTTATGACCTGTACGTATCCTATTACCTAAATGGTCGTTGGACCGCTCCTGAAAATTTAGGCCCTGTAGTAAATTCTCCAGGGGATGAAATTTCTCCATTCTTTGATGGTAATAATTTATTTTTCTCTTCTGACTGGCATCCTGGCTTTGGTGGATATGATGTGTTTAGAGCAGAGCGTTCAGGTCAACGCTTCTCTAGAATATTCCACTTGGGCAATGCTGTAAACTCTCCAAGAGATGATTACAATTTCGTCTACGATAGCTTTAAGAATCAGGGTTATTTAACATCAAACCGTGCTGGTGGAAGGGGAAATGAAGATGTATATAAAGTATTTAAATCAGCAGACAATATAGTTATTCGAGTAAAAAATGCAGCAGATGGTCGTCCTTTATCTAATGCTTTAATTGATTTTTCCGACTGTAAGGAAGGAACCTACCGTACAGACGGTGCTGGTTTGTACAGTTTCCAAGCCGTACAAGGCTTAGATTGCAATGTGGTGGTCCAAAAAGACGGTTATAATACGAACACCGTAAGGGTAACCACTGCAGGCTTGCGCCAAAATAGAGAAATTGAAGTGACTCTGAGTAAGATTGGTGAAGAATACTTGGGTCGTATTGTAAGCTACACTAGTCGTCAAGCAGTTGCTGGGGTTACCGTAATAGCCACCAATACTGCAACTAATTCTACTACAAGAGGTCAGACCGATATCAATGGCGATTATGGTTTAGCCTTATTGCCCAACTCATTCTATATCATTCGTTACTCTAGGCCAGGTTATCGCGAAGTAGAACGAAATGTAAGAACAAAAGGAAAAAATGAGCAAGGTATCTTGGGGATTATCTCTTTATTACCAACGGCAATCAATCCTAATGATGCGATTACTGATCCTAATGATCCTTACCCAGGTGATGATCCTTTTGAGCCAGAACCAGATCGTGATAATGTAATGCAATCGGGTTACTCCATTCAAGTGGCAGCTATTGGATCACCGGTATTGGAAAGCTTTTCTAATTTAAAAAGTTTAGGCCAAGTTTATTATCGACAGGATGGCGCTAGATATAAAATTAGAGTAGGTGTGTATGGTACTAGATCTGAGGCAGAACGAATCTTAAGTGCAGCAAAATCACAGGGCTATTCAGGAGCATTTATTGTAAAGGAGGAAGGTGTAGTGACCAACGACAAAGGTCAAAACGACAACTTCACACCAAAGGGTCCATCTCCTTATAAAGTACAATTAGCAGCTTATACTGATGATCGCTGGTTCGATCCAAGCTCTATTCGAGATTTAGGTACTATTGAAGAACGCAGAAAAGGGAGGTATACTGTGAAATACTTAGCTGGATTTGAAAGTGAAAATGAAGCAAGAACCGCCTTGAGAAAAGCAAAGTCAGCTGGCTTTAACACGGCCTTTTTAGTAATAGAAGAAAATGGAGAATTAATAAAAATCAAATAGGTTTGCGCTAAGCAAATCCACAAATGCTAAGAGAAACTAGAAACGGAGTCCTACTGAAAAGAAAGTAAGACTCCGTTTTTTATTAAAATAAAGAATCTACCTCTACATAAGGTAAATCGAAAGCCTCTGCAACTCCTTTATACACAACTTTGCCATTTACAACGTTTAAGCCTAATTTTAATGGCTGGTTTTCACTACATGCCTTCTTCCATCCCTTTTCTGCTAGCTGAATAGCGTAAGGAAGTGTTGCATTAGTCAATGCAATGGTAGAAGTGTAAGGTACTGCCCCAGGCATATTAGCCACACAATAGTGGACGACATCATCAATAATAAAAGTAGGATCATCGTGGGTAGTTGGCTTACAAGTTTCAATACAACCACCTTGATCAACTGCTACATCCACTAAAACCGTACCCGCACGCATTTCTTTCAACATCTCTTTCGAAACCAGTTTTGGTGCTTTAGCCCCTGGAATTAAAACAGCCCCTACGATCAAATCATGATCCTTGATCATTTTTCGAATATTGTATTCATTAGAATACATAGTGGTGACATTAGCAGGCATAATATCTGCTAAATAACGAAGACGATTGAGACTAATATCCAAAATTGTTACTTGTGCACCGAGTCCTGCAGCCATCTTTGCAGCTTGTGTACCAACAATTCCTCCTCCAAGAATCATTACCTTCCCAGGTGGAACCCCAGGTACACCACCGAGCAATACACCACGTCCTTTCACTGGTTTTTCTAAGTATTTTGCACCTTCTTGGATGGCCATTCTTCCCGCTACCTCTGACATAGGTACTAAAAGAGGTAAGCTACGGTCAGGCATTTCTACCGTTTCGTAAGCCAAACAGACACTATTACTTTTGATCATTGCATTAGTTAATGGCTCAGATGAAGCAAAGTGGAAGTAAGTAAATACCAATTGATCCGATTTAATCAAGTCGTATTCAGCAGCAATAGGTTCTTTTACTTTAATAATCATCTCTGCAATATCATATACTGCCTCAATACTAGGCAAAATTTTTGCTCCTGCAGAAACGTACTCTTGATCTTCAAAACCACTTCCTACTCCTGCGGTGGTTTGAATATATACCTCATGCCCTCGCTTTGATAATTCGTAGGCACCGGCGGGTGTCAAAGCTACTCTGTTTTCGCTTTGCTTTATCTCTTTTGGTACTCCAATAATCATTATTTCACTTTTTATTGGTTAGGTTATTTTATAAACGGAGCAAAAATAAGAAGCAATCTGATTATTTATACACCTCTTGGGATAAAAAAATGTAGAAATATATTTTATTCCATAAAGGCTATATTGGATAGCAAAGATTCCATGTTAACCTAAAACTATAATTGGTAAGTATATTTAGCTATTGAAGTACTTTTTCGTTTTTCACCAATAAAAAAAGCCCCTTTCGGAGCTTATGGGAAAAATAAAATTTACAACCTAATTCGTTACATCTGGATATAAATCAAATAGCATGCCAAACTCATTAAATTTAAATTATATGTGTTTTTTCAGCATAAAAAAAGCCCGTCCTACTTGGACGAGCCTATTCATTTAGATCATTTTATCCTCAACGAATTTATTAGGTCAAGGATTATGCCAAAAATAAATCTTTATTAAAAAGTGGAATTAACCCTTTTGCTTTTGCAAGTGTAAACATTTGATTGACAGCATTTTCTCCTTTATCTCCCAACACTCTGGTGTATTCATTAACATACAAATTAATATGTTGATACATGACCTTTTCATCCATTTCTTGCGCATGTGCACGAACAAATTCCTTAGATGATTCAGGATTCTGAAAAGCATAGGCTACACTTTTAAACATTACACGATTTACTTTTTGCTGAATAGTCAGCGGCAAGGCTCTATTCACCACAATTCCTCCTAATGGTATGGGCAATCGTGTAGATGTTTCCCAATATTCTCCTAAATCAACAATTTTTACTAATCCTTTATCTTGATAGGTAAACCGATTTTCATGAATAATCAAACCTGCATCGACTTCTCCTTGGATAACCTTTTGCTCAATTTCTGAAAATAAAACCTCCTCTTTCTGTTTGGCTTCTGGATACGCTAGTCCCAAAAGAAAATTGGCAGTTGTAAATTTTCCAGGTATAGCAATCCTAGCTTGATTCACCTCTCTTATGGTCAACGGTTTTCTGGCAATTAATAAAGGCCCACATTGATGTCCTAGTGCACTTCCTGCTTTAAGTAATATATAAGTATCCGTCAAATAAGCATAAGCATGATAGCTCAATTTTGTAATGTCCAATTCGCCTTTAAATGCTTTTTGATTAAGCTCTTCCACATCCGCTAATAATACCTCAAATTCTAGCCCTTCTGTATCAATCTTGCCATGAACCATAGCATCAAAAATATAAGTGTCATTTGGACAAGGAGAAAACCCAAGTGTCAGCTTCATCTTCCTATTTTTTTAGTAACTTAAACGGACTTTCTTACTTCTGCATGAAATAGTCCTATATTTGCAAGCTTTTAAACGGTATGAAGTATATCTTCACACCAAGATTCTGAATAATATACAAATTATGAACATACAAGTTCTATTTGAAGACAATCATTTGATTGGAGTGAATAAACCAGCTGGCTGGCTGGTGCAAGGGGATGAAACGGGTGATAAGCCACTTTCAGAATTCACCAAAGAATATATTAAAGTACGTTACAAGAAGCCTGGAGATGTTTTCCTTGGCGTTATTCACCGTTTGGATAGACCCGTATCTGGAGCTACTGTTTTTGCACGAACAAGCAAAGGTTTGACGCGCATGAACGAATTATTTCGAAAAAGAGAGGTTAAAAAAACTTATTGGGCGATCGTCAATGAGAGACCAGAGCCTCTTAGTGGGAGATTGACGCATTATTTGTTGAAAGACAGAGATCGCAATGTCGTTACGGCTTTTGCCAAACAAAAATATAAGGCGGCAAAGAAAGCAGTACTCAACTATGAATTTATAGGAGAGATTGGCATGAATAAACTTATTCAGATTGAATTGGAGACTGGAAGGCCTCACCAAATTAGGGTGCAGCTTTCTAAAATAGGAATACCTATCAAAGGAGATATCAAATATGGATACCGCAATCGAAATCAAGATGGAAGTATTCACTTACATTGCCGCTCCATGTCTTTCATTCACCCAGTGAAAAAAGAAGAAGTAATCATAACAGCCGATCCTCCAAATGAAGCTATTTGGCATTTGTTTAGTCAATATTGGATGTAAAATCTTGTTCAACTAGG
The DNA here is from genome assembly GCA_022448955.1 of Saprospiraceae bacterium. Classification (GTDB taxonomy): domain Bacteria; phylum Bacteroidota; class Bacteroidia; order Chitinophagales; family Saprospiraceae; genus JALEHC01. The sequence goes on along the minus strand of JAKVCU010000074.1, from coordinate 37,147 downwards.
GTCTAAATGTCAAAAAGTGCTTAATTTTATCAGTATCCTGGCTAATGTATTTTCCATCTTAGGCAGAATAAAATGTCCCTCACTAATACACACGTAGACCTAGCCGAACAAATCTATTCACTGGAAGGGAACAAGATCTTATTTAGAACATTTGTTTGATATTTATTCATTAGATTATTTTTAAATTTGGTTCAATGGGATAAATTAAGCGTTTAGTCAAAATTGCTTGTATAATAAATTTCTGCTAGCCGGCAGGCACGGTGTCAGCTCTAAAATAGTAAGTAACTGAAGATAGAAAAGTTACGCACGATTTTAGAAGGGACGTTAAAGCCTGTCAGCCTATGGCTGAAATTTATTATACCAATTTCAGCCAGAGGCAGACTGGTTCTATTCTAACTACTTAAGCATTTGAGGTTTTGGCTAATGATTTGTGTTGGAGCTTAGCGAGCTAAGTAACTAATCCAATCTAACGCCATAGTTCTCAAAGCATTGGTTTCCAAACAGCAGAAAACTTAAGCATACTCTTAATCTGCCTCTAATCAGGAGATGCTTCATTTGAAGAATGAATCTTCAAACAAATTCTAATATTATTTCAACAATCTAATTTCAACTCTTCTATTTTGTGCTCTTCCTTGGCTAGTCTTATTACTTGTAATGGCTTGTTCCATTCCATAACCACTTGCCTCGATACTTTCAGACTCACAACCATTAGCTATCAGGAAAGCCTTTACTGCATGAGCACGATTTTGCGAAAGCGTCAAATTATATGCAGCCTTACCAACATTATCAGTATGACCAGATACCTGTATTTTTAACTTTTTTTGCTTAACAATTTCTACCAATCTTTTTAATTCTGGAAATGATTCTTCTTTAATATCAAACTTATCAGTATCGAAGAATAGATTCTTGAGCGGGAGGCTAATGCCTCTTACTGTCATTTCGTTAATACTAGGTACTACAAAATGAGCAGACATATTCACCAATTTATTAGGATCACGAAGATCTATGTTATCCCCTACCGGAAAATATCGCTCATCCTTCACAGTATAGCTGTAGAAATGACCATTTGGTAAAGTCAAAAAGTAGGCTCCTGTTAAAGGATCTGGATATACTTCTTTTACTTTTTCACCAGTACTCAAATCCTCAATAACCAAAGGTGCATTTAATACCTGGCCATCTATTCCGACCAAGGTACCTTCTATCGTACTCACTGCATCGGGCCTTGCAAATTCAGGTAATTCGATTCTGAAAAGATCATCACCAAACATAGGAACCCTAGTAGAAAAGTAAGCACTCTGACCATCTGTACTAATACGATAACCCCAATCTTTTCCCGTTGTATTAATCGATTTTCCGAGGTTAACTGGAGTAGTCCAATTAGTCCAGCTTCCTCCAATACGGCTTGTTTTGAAAACATCCAATTGCCCTAGACCGCCATGTCCATTTGAACTAAAATAGAGGGTTTTCATATCGGGGTGCAAAAAGGGAGAACGCTCTTCCATTGTTGTGTTGATAGTTAGTCCTAAATTCTGTGGGCGACTCCAAGAACCATCTTTTTGTTTAGTCACTATGAACAGATCGGTATTATCTTCATGTTTAAAGCCTATTCGATTTGGTCTACGAGCAGAGAAAATTATCACATTTCCATCAGCAGAAATACTGGTTCCTCCTTGCCATTCTGATGCTTGTAAATCAGTAAATAAGGGTTGAGCGGTGGTCCATCCTTCCTTGGTTCTGTAGCTATACATTACTCGGCCATTCTTGAAATACAATAGGGTATTACCGTCAGCTGAAACAGCAACTGGAGCTTCATATTGTCCTTTGGTATTCAGGCTTTGAATGGGTTGAGCTGTAGTCCATTTATCATCTACTTGATCAGAAAAGTAAATATCTTCTTCCCCTGATTCTCCTCTACAGAAATAAATTCTGGATTCATCTGCTGTTGGTACAATAGCGTACTCTCCTTTTTCAGAATTAAGGCTGAGACCTAAATTTTCCGGTTTAGCTTCAGGTAATTCTGTTTTAAGGATGGCAATGAGATCATTAATCCAAGGGTTATTTTCTCCAAAATGAGGAGCAAATTCATTGATGGTATGAATGGCAGCTTTCCAATTTTGGATATCAATATCTTTCTTCACCAAAATCTGGAGTGCCTCAAAAGCTAAGTATCGAGGAGCTCCCATTTTGATGTAAGAAACTAAGTCATCTTTTTTCAAGATTCTTTTTCCCTGAATTTTCGGTCCAAGATTAGCAATGGCTAGGTCTCGATTAAAATGTGGGGAGGTTTTAAATTCAGGATATTTTCTAGCAAAGGTATACAAATGTCGGCCTTGTCCTGGTTGAGCATAGAAGTGATATATTTCATTCATACTTAGAGGAATTGCCTCTTTTCTTATACTCTTAAGCACAGGTTCGACGATAGCCAAATAAGGTGTTTTTGCAATAGCCTTACTCAAAGACGAATCTGATCTTCCTGCTAGTTGAGGAATTTGCTTAATCAAAAGTAATAAATCTGTCAATTCAGATGAATCACGTGTTGTAAAATAAACCTGAAAAGCAAGTTCATAAATCCGAGGTAGAAGGTCAGGATAATAGCGACGGATCAAATCGTCATTTTCATCAAGATAAGCCAATAAAATGGGGTATGTAGCTTCATTCTGTAGCCGCTCGAACTGTAGATTAAACTTTTGTTTCAATGCTTTAGCTTTCCATTCGTCCTTTGCTCTAGGATAATTATGGAGATACTGATCAATAGCTGATACTGAATTTTGAGCAATAGCAAAATCTAAAGCAGCCTGTTTTTGCTTGGAACGTAAGACACTAATTTTACGTAAGTCAATACCAATATTGTTTAGACGTTTTTTTTCTCTTTTACTGGCTTTTTTAAATTCTTTGCTCGCCAAACGAGCATAATGGTAGGCGGAATCAGGATTGAAAAAAGAATTTTTATTGTCGCTAAATTGCAATGCGACTTTGTAATAATATGCAGCTTCATCCTTCTCTGGAGCAATACTCTCTGAAGGGTGTGTATTAATTACCCCTGCATTTTTGGAAATACCTTTTGGAAAAAATTGATTTTCCTGACCAGTAGTCCAATGGCACAGAAGTATAGATAGCAGCAGAACTCCCGCTATCCTTTTGTAGATAGTAGCTTCCTCTGAAAACGGCATGGTGTCATCGGTTTTTAGTGCGTAAAACGCCGACCAAACTGTTTTTAAAGAATGGTTTTTCTAAATTTAGCTTTGTGACCTGTAAATGTTCTGCGTTTGTTCCCGTTGTGTTAAAAAAGCTAAAATTGAAAGAACAATCGTTCAATATTACTACTGTACGCATTCCATAGCACCACCAGTTGATAATCCCGAGTGGGTTACCAAAGGTGAGTTACTGTTAAAGACAAAATGGTCTATTTCTGAAAAGTGTGCCCTTAAAATTAAGGTTTTAACTTAAATGATGAAAGAAAATCTTAATATTTTATCATATTTTTTTTCCTTTCCATCTGATTAAAAACCTAAATTCAGGCATTTGCTTCTCCTGAAGACACCTAATTGGACACTATTCCACGACTCGTAATACGCTGTTAAACAAACCTGTAGCACAAAGTAAAAAACAAAATGGGAGGAGGGGAATCCAAAACATGAGTTTTGTTCACTTTATTATTACTCGATACTTTTTATCGTTAAGTAATACTACAAAATGTATGCCAAATATTCAACGAATATTTAGTTGTGTAAACGCATCAAAAGTTTTATCTTTGTTTTATGAGACATTTAAATGAAAAAGAAGAAGCCATCATGCAAGTGCTCTGGCGACTAAAACGTGCTTTTGTAAAAGAAATACTAGATGAGCTTCCTCCGCCTAAACCCCCCATTACAACGATATCATCGACAGTAAGAAAGCTAGAGGCGGAAGGCTGGCTAAGCCATGATGCTTTTGGTAAATCGCATCGTTATTTTCCAAAATTAGAAAAGTCGGAATATCGCAATAATTCGATGAAACAAATGATAAAAAAATATTTTGGCGGATCACCAACGCAAGTATTGTCCTATTTCTTAGAAGAAAAAGAAATTGCTCCTGAGGAATTGGAACAACTGCTACAACAAATTAAAAATAAAGAAAGCTAAGAAATATTTATGACAGCGCTCCAATACCTTTTAGAAGTTAGTATATGTTTAAGCATTTTTTATGCCTTTTATTATTGGGTACTTCGTAAAGAAACATTCTTCCAATTGAATAGGTGCTATTTGTTGGTTTGTCCACTTTTTTCTTTAACCATCCCAATCATAAATATTGAAGTAAACAGGACAAACCCTACGAGTGCAGTAGAAGTTTTTGCTCCTATTATCGAACAATCAGCAGAGGCTCAGTTACTATTTTGGAAGCAAATGAGTGCTCCTACCCCAGCTTTCTCTATGACTTTAGCCGATATTGTTTGGTTAGTTTACTTAGCTGGTGCTATTATTATGGGGATTCAATTGATTATTGGACTTTGGCGTCTACACAAACTTATTCAGCACAGCAAAAAAGAGCAACAAGATGGATTCACTCTGGTAGCAACAGATGATGCTATCCCCGCTGCTAGTTTTTTCAGTTATGTATTTTGGAACTATGACAACCTTACCGAAAGTAAAAAAATCATCTTAGAACATGAACTGGTTCATGTCCGACAAAAGCATACTTGGGATGTGTTACTGATGGAATTTTGGGTAATCCTAAAGTGGTTCAATCCCATTATTTATTGGTACCGTAATAGTCTTTGCATTACACATGAATTTATAGCAGATCAATTTATGGTCGATAAAATGGGATCCTCTTACAATTATGCTTCATTTTTAGCGACTTATCGCGATGCTGGGCATAATAGCCCATTAGCCAGCAATTTTGCCTCTATGCTTAGAAACAGATTACAAATGTTAGCAAATACACCTTCTAATAAATGGAAATTAGGCAAGTACTTTTTCAGTTTTGGTATTGCCTTCTTTCTGATGTTACTCTTTTCTTTTAATATGGTGGAACAACTTCCACAACAAATCACTCGACCGTTCAAATTATTTGATCGGTATGTAGAACAAATTAGCAATAAAAATCTTTTTGCTCCACAAGAACTCAATATTCAAGCGATCCCAAAAGATACCACTGGAAGAGAAGCCACTGAGGTTCACAATAAACCAGAGCAAAAAAAAGATGACTCTCCTCCTGAAAACTATCTAGAGTGGAATAATGAAACGATAGAAGTTGTTTCCTTTGAAAAGATGATGGAAATCAAAGATGGCCAATTTGTTAATCGACTACCTATTCATGAAGTAAGCTTAGAAGATTTTCAGCAAATGGCCAATAACCTGCCCGAATTTTTCCAAAAGGGAGAGAAGAAAAAAATTGCTCGTGCAGCAAGTATCGTTTTGAATAAAAAAGAAACAGTAGAATTTTGCGAAAGCATCAATTGGCCAAAAGAAGGTTGTCTAGAGAAGTTAGCTGAACAGATGACAGCAGACCGAGAACTACTCATTGCCTTTAAAACAGGCGAATACAATGGTTTCCTGGCTTTTATCGCTATTGAATCCCAGGCGTCCTCTTTTAGCTTTCAAGATTTGCCTAAAGATTTAGCAAGTAGAGCAAATATCTACATACGACGCCCAGTAATTAATCCTAAAATGCCAAAACCTGTGTTTAGAGGGGAACATCTAGAGCTAGAATGGGCAGGACAGTCTATTTTGCTCCTCAATAGAGATGAAAATTTTACTACAGTAGATTTTGAGGCCTTCCAGCAAATGCTTAGTCAAGATGTGATTTTTATTGGCAATGAAGAAACAACGAAATATAAGTCCATTCAAGTTTTTGCAGCAGTCAATTCCAAAACCAATGAATCCTATTCTTTTTTTAGAGAAATGGAGAAAATGGATTTTGAAAAATATAACAATGAGGAGAATGTGCTCCATCCATTCATGCAAGAGTTGCTTATGCTCAAATATGCAGAGGGATATGACAATTTTGTTTTTGGGATTCAAATTGATCTCTACTCTGCCAATGGAGATCTTTTTAGTAATACCTATCGGTCATTTACAATTGCTGTAGTCAATAATGAAGAAGAAGCAGAACGTTATGATAGAGTGCCTCAGGGCTTAGAAATAGATCCAAGCGTCAACCAATTTCAACTCATTAATAGACCTGGTGAACCTACCATAATCAAGATCGATACGACCAATCAAAAATATCGTTGGATGTACGATAGTTATAAGGATAAGCCAGGTATGCTTGTCGTTCATATCCCTGACTTTAAAACCATCCATAGAGTCTTGACACTAGAAGACATTGTCCTTCCTAAATCTGAATTAAGACATGAAATCAGAACCAACAAACCTTATTACAACGTAGATTATCAGCCAGAATACGTTGATTTTAAAGACAAATTGATCCAAATGGAATGGCGAGGATTTGAAGGGGTGACAGACAATACATTGTACGAACTGAGGAAATTCCAAAGAGCTCCCAATTCAGAGTTGGAGATTAGTTTGAATAATCAAGCCCAAAAGATTGTACAATTTGATTTGATCTTTGTTCCAGAAGAAAACTCCGGAATTCGATATACACTATCTTCTACAAAGCTAGAGGAAATAAAAGATGTTATTAGAGCAATGGGTCCGCGGACTAGCATCTTTATACAGAATATTCTTATCGAAGATGATGCTTTAGGTGTCGTGCATTTTCCGCTAACCTTTGCTTTTCATTTGATGTAAGGCCGATCTGGAGAGGAGGAGATTTTGTGAGCGAGTAAACATCACACTCACAAAGTCTCCATATCACATAGTTCCTAAATTGCTCCTAAATCTTGAAGTAAGCTAGTCAATTTAGCATCTAATTTATCTTCAACTGCTTTAAAATCTGCTTTATTGGTTAAAGCTTCGTTTACGCTACAGTAGAATTTCACCTTAGGCTCTGTACCAGAAGGACGTGCAGAGACGATGCTTCCATCTTCTGTAAAGAATTGAAGAACGTTGGATGAAGGCAAATCAATTTTCTCTGTTTCTCCCGTAAGCATATTTTTTGAAATACTTGTCTTGTAGTCTTTGAACATCACTACTTTAGAACCGCCCAAACTAGTTGGTGTGTCATTTCTGAAAGCTTCTAACATAGCTTGAATTTCTTCTGCCCCTTGTTTTCCTTCTTTCTTTAATGCCACTAACTTCTCTTTATAGAAGCCATATTCCAAATACATATCAATCATAGCATCAAAGAGGCTAGTTCCTTGATCTTTGTAGTAAGCTACCATTTCTGCAATCATGGCACATGAAACGACTGCATCTTTGTCTCTAGCATGGTCTCCAACTAAGTAACCATAACTTTCTTCACCACCTGAAATAAAGGTCTTTTGGCCCTCTAACTGGGTCATAATCTGGCCAATATATTTGAAACCAGTTAATGTATTAAAACACTCTACGTTTTTAGAATCTGCAATTTTATCAATCAGGTAAGAAGTAACGATTGTTTTAACAATGTATTCTTTGCCCCTTAACTTACCAGCTTTCTCCCAAGCTTCTAATGTATATCGAATGAGTAAACAGGCAGCTTGATTACCATTCAATAATTTAAAATCACCATCATTATTTTTCACGGCAATACCAACACGATCTGCATCAGGATCTGTTGCCATTACCAGATCAGCATCTACTTCTTTAGCTTTTTGTAAAGCAAGGGTCATTGCCTCTTCTTCCTCTGGATTTGGGTAAACAACAGTGGGGAAATTGCCATCCATTGTCATTTGTTCCTCCACTGTGATGATATTTTCAAAACCAAACTGCCTTAATGCAGGAGGTACCATCACACCGCCCGTACCATGAATGGGAGAGAATACAATCTTCAAATCATTTTGTCTATGGATTGCATCTTTAGCGATGGAATGTGCTGAAATTGCATCCAAGTATTGCTTATCCATAGCAGCACCGATTTTTTCGATATTGCTTTCGATTGGTGTAAACTTAATATCAGCGATCGCCTTAATCTTTCTAACTTCTGCCAAAACAGCCTGATCAGCTGGTGCTACCAACTGTCCACCATCTGCGCCATAAGCCTTGTAGCCGTTATACTCTTTAGGATTATGAGAAGCCGTCAACATCACACCACCATGACAACCTAATGCTCTAATGGCATAAGAAAGCTCTGGTGTTGGCCTTAATGCTTCAAAATAATATACATAAATGCCATTGGCCGAGAATACCTCAGCGGTCATTCTTGCAAAAACATCTGAATTATTTCTGCTATCATGCGCAATAACTACCTTTACTTGCTCACTAGGATATGCTCCATTTAAGTAATTACTGAAGCCTTGAGTGGCCATTCCTAAAGTGTATTTATTAACACGATTAGAACCAGCACCCATGATACCGCGTAAACCGCCCGTACCAAATTCTAGGTCCTTATAAAAAGCATTGGTTAAAGTAGTATATTCTTTTTGATCGACCAGATCCTGAATTTCTGCTTTAGTAGCTGCATCATAATCACCATTTAACCATTCATTGATCTTTGATTGTACACTTATATCAAGATGTTGTAATGACATATTTCATTCGTTTTCAGGTAGAGATAATAATTTGTGACGATAGGATCACATAAGATTGAAGTCCAAAGGTAGTAGTTTCATTATGCTTTCAGGCACAAGGCATATGAAATTAAATTATTGGGCTAGATTAAATCAACTCCTTATTATAGCTATCTATTACTAATTAGTATAGCCCATCTTTTCATTCGTTAAAGAGGAGCTATACCCTAGTTTATTTTTTTAGTGTAGGATGCTTTTTATAAAACCCTGCTCTTTTTTGATAAGCTTCTGCTAAAGAAATGATTTCACCTTCCTTCAACCACTTCCCAGTAAAGCTAATACTGGTAGGATGTCCGTTGGCCTGAAAGCCGTTTGGCACAACTATACATGGATGCCCTGTGAAATTGGTAATTCTCAAGCTTTGGCTTGCCCATGATGGATGCACGTAAGCATCTACCTTTTCAAATAATTTTTCCATGTCTGCAATGAGCTGAGTCCGCAAGCGATTAGCTTGAATATATTCTACTGCAGGGATAAATCGAGCTCCTCTAAAAATATTGGGCCAGGCATTCTTAGCCTGCTGCTTTAATTCGTCATCTTGATTGCTTAAAGTCAAATCATCGAAAGCTGCTGCTGCTTCCGCTAAAAGGATTGGACTAATATCTGGCAGATTTGGCAATTCAATAGGTATAAGCTCAATGCCCATCTGTTTTAATGTTCGCAAGCTAAGGCTATCTTGCTTTTTGAAAGGATAATCTTTTTCAAAATCGCTTTTTACATAGCCCACCTTGATAGTATTGTGGATATTTGGTCGATAATAAAAAGGTGCATCATAAGTAGATAGATCTTTATCATCCCTTCCACGAATTGCATTGAAAACGATAGCGGTTTCTTCTGCAGTCTTACAAATAGGGCCAATTTTATCCATTGACCAAGATAATGCCATCGCACCATGTCTACTTACACGGCCAAAAGTTGGACGCAAGCCTGCTGTACCACAAACCGTAGAAGGCGAAACAATAGAACCCAAGGTTTCTGTACCAATAGCAAAAGGCACTAATCCAGCTGCTACAGCCGAAGCGGAACCTGCTGAAGAACCACTTGAACCTGTGCTCATATCCCAAGGATTTCTGGTCATACCACCGTACCACTCATCGCCCATTGCTAAGGCACCTAAAGTCAATTTAGCTACCATTACAGCACCAGACTCATTCAGTTTTTCTACAACAGTAGCATTATAATCAAGTACCTGATCTTTGTAAGGCTCTGCCCCCCAAGTTGTTTTATACTTTTTGGTAGCGAACAGATCTTTGATTCCGTAAGGAATACCATGCAAAGTTCCTTTATAATTTCCTTTTGCAATTTCTGCATCTGCTTTTTTCGCTTGCTCTAGAGCTAAATCCTCTGTGATTGTGATTACACATTTCAACATAGGGTCATACTTTTTGAGCCGTGCTATAAAGAACTTCGTCAATTCGACAGAAGAGATTTTCTTTTCTCTGATTAAATACGCCAACTCTTGCAACGAATACCAAGCCAACATATCTTTATCCTTTGGCAATTCAACTTTCCCAGGGTTTTTCAAGGCAATTGCATTTCTACCACTCAACTTTTTGATATAGACATCTGGAATAGGATCAAACACTAATGCAGGCGCTACACTATTATCTAACTTGGCAGCACGGCTTTTTATATAAGCATCTCTAAATTCATTCAAGTCTGGCAATAAAGAATCAATTTCAGGATTGTTCATTTCTATACCAATAATACGACTAGCAGCTTTAACATCTTGCCTGGTAATTGCATTCAGAATATCCTCACTTGTAAAGGCGCCAAGGATAAAACTTGCTAATACGACAACAAGAATCCAAGCTTTATTTCCACTTGCGTGTCTCATATATTTTATTTTTGATTGACAATGTAGATTTAACCTAATTTAGGAATGGCAAATGTAAGTAGCGAACTCTTATAAAGCAAAGGAAAACTTAGTGATTTTGTTGTAAAAACACACTTGGTGTCAGTCCTGTCCACCTTTTAAAAGCTCTTCTAAAAACACTAGCCTCTGAATAACCCAAAAAATGTGCAACTTCTTCAATCTTCCCTTTTTGCTTTCGCAAAACATCAATGGCCAAATCTTTCCGTATGGTATCGGTCAGTTGCTGAAAGGTTAAGCCCTCCTGCTTTAGTCTACGCTGCATGGTTCTGACATTCAATTCCAAATGTTCAGCGGTTTGCTCAATACTGGGCAGTTGTTGATTAACATTCGATAACAAATAACATTTCACTTGATAGTTTAAGCTTTTTTCCTTTTTAAGATATAGGAGCTGTTCTTCTGCTAATCTTTTAAAGTATTGATGAAGGGTCTTGTTAAAACTTTTTACGGGAAGATTCCAAATAGCTTTATCGAAGTACAATGCGTTATCACTTTCGTTAAAACGAACCTTAGTTTTTAGGTACTTTTCATAAGTGCTTTCTGCTCCTACACACTCATATCTCATTGTTGCTTTTAAAGGCAAAATTTGTTTGCCCGTAAAGTCTTGAACAATTGCAATAGTTCTTGCCATACTTGTTTCAATGGCTTGTCGAGCTGTATGCGGATAATTCAACCACCAGATATCTGAAGGTTCGTAATACATAATAAAACGATCCTCTTTCAACTCGTATTTATACTTGAACATATCAGCAAAAACGGCGTTAAAACCAGTCAGATGCTGAATAGCAGTACCTAAATCAGGGCTTGATTCCATCAAATAACCAACTACTCCTACTACATAAGGATTACTACTTTGTCCTATTTGCAAACCTAAATGCTGATTACCACTTATTCGTACTGCTTGTTCCCAAACATTACTAGCCGACTCCAGGTTCACCCAACGATCTACATCTTCTAAATCCTCAACACTGAACCCAATCGCAGTACACAATTCATCTAACTTCACGCCATAGTGGCTCGCCTCGTAGGCAATATCCTTTAAAATTGACATTCTGACTTTAACCGTCTCCATTCTTCTCCTTTTGGCAGCAAATATCCCCTTGCTGGCATGAAAAGCACTTTCTAGCCCTTCCTACCCGACTTAACTTTGCTGTACATAAAAATCAATAACTTATGAATTATACAAAGATTGCAAAATTCTTTCTACTACTTATTGCTATTCCTACTTTATTAGTGGGCATTGGCGGCTTGCTTGACCCACAATCAATAATGGATAATGTGGGCCAAACACTTCAAACTATTAGTGCAAAGAGTTCTACTCGTGCCATCTATGGTGGCATGCATTTTTTCTTTGCGCTCTTCTTTATTTATGGTGCTTTTAAAGCACAAAGGGAAGCCCTTATTATTCTGGTATTATATGGTTCGGGTTTTGTGATAGGCAGACTTGTCAGCCTTTCGGCAGATGGCACACCTAATGAATTCATTTCCAACTTCATTATAGTAGAGGTTCTTAGTGCAGCTATTTCCATCTGGCTATACATCAAAATGTCATCGACTCAGAAAAAGCAACAAGATTAGACTTGTTTACCGCACCATTAAATGACTACGAATGGCAAAGTTTCAATTTGTACTTCGTTAAAAAGCCTCGCCGATACTACGGCATCGTCTACGTTTTTTACCTAGTACAAAATAAAATTTGCTTCATTCTCGCTTATTCATGATACGATGAACAAGTCTATTCAAACATGGAGCATTTAGGTACAGCTATACAAGAATCAGTTTAGGATTTATTCATTGACCTTGCCGATTGCCAATAGCAATCGGCAATAAAAACAAAATAAACGGTAGATCATTTCTAAAAAAAGAACAAATTTTCCAATAGATTCTGAGTTTTTCAAAATTGATAGACAACTCCTTTGTCATCTACACATTATTTAGCTTTATCCCTTTCGTTAATGGAGTTATGCTAAAGATTTTGCGAAAGCCAAAGGATATAATCGATCAGAAAAATCTCTATTACCTCAGCATAAATAGACTTTGTAGGATGGCTAATATCTGCTTTCGAACATTGAAAAGCCATTACCTTTAAATAAAGGATTCTATCAACACCTTCATCGGCTCTCATAATCATGTTTTGTATAGCCCATTTAGCGAAAGCTTCTAAAGGGCCAAGGATGCCGATCCAGCCCCTTACCCTATTTCAAACTTATATCAATGATTAGGCTCCTAAAAACTTGATCAACACCCCTGCTGCAACAGCAGAGCCAATCACTCCACTAATATTACTAGACATAGCATACTGTAGGATATGATTCTTGGGGTCGTGCTTTAAAGCAATTTCATTCGCTACACGAGAAGCCATTGGTACTGCACTAAGGCCAGTAGCACCAATTAATGGATTAATTTTTTTCTTAGAAAATAGGTTATAAACTTTCACTGCCATAATGCCCCCCAAGATAGAAATAGCAAAGGCCAAAAAGCCTCCTACTACAATCAATAATGTTTGAGAGTTAAGGAAAGTTTGAGCGGTCATCGTTGCGCCAACGGTCAATCCTAAGAAAATAGTCGCAGTATTCATGATAGTTTCAGAAGCAGCAGAGAATAAACGACTTGTATCTGTCCCAATCTCTTTAATCAAATTACCAAATAGCAATAAGCCGACTAATGGCACCGAAGAAGGTACTAAAAGTGCTACAAGTGTTGCCAAAACAATTGGAAAAATAATTTTTACTGTTTGTATATCCTTAATCTTCACCTTATTAGGAAACTGTTTCTCCTGCTCCTTCATATTGATTAAAAGCTCCTTTTCAGAAACAGACCATCGTACAATCAAAGGAATAATTACAGGCACTAGTGCCATATAAGAGTAAGCGGCAATAGCAATTGGCCCTAATAAATGTGGTGCCAGTTTGATCGCCGTATAAATCGCTGTAGGACCATCCGCCCCACCTATAATTCCCAATGCACCTGCTTCTTGGATAGAAAACCCAATCATCACCGCTGAAATCAAAACTGCAAAAATACCAATCTGGGCAGCCGCCCCAAAGAAGGCTAAACGCAAGTTTCTAAGCATGGGTCCAAAATCAGTCATCGCCCCAACCCCCATAAAAATGAGTGGTGGAAGCAAACCTGTTTTAATTAAGGCATAATACAACATATTCATAATACCATGATCTTTTGCAATTTGCACAAGGGTAAGATCCATAATATTGGTACCTTCTGAAGGTGTTACACTCATATTTCCAGAAGGGAAATTAGCCAACAATACTCCAAAAGCAATGGGGATGAGCAAGAGTGGTTCGTAACGTTTCACAATGCCAAGATAAAGCAGCAAAAAGCCAATTCCTAGCATTAGAATCGTTCCTGGCGATTGGAAAAGTTCTCCAAAAGCCGTCATTTCATATAACTTATTCAGTACTTCCATTCCATTCTTTTAAAAGCCTACTTGAGCAATAAAATCACATCATCTTCTTCAATATCATCACCGTGCCTTGCCACGATTTCAACCACTTCACCACTCTTATCTGCCGCCACGGCATTGATCACCTTCATCGATTCTATATAGGCGATGGTATCTCCTTCACTAATTTTATCGCCTACTTTGATTCCAATCTCTGAAGAATCTTTTGTTAAGTAAAACTTACCTTCTAATGGCGCTGTAATTTCTTCTAGTTCTCCACTAGAAGTTGGTTTTGGTTCTTCTTTTGATGCTTCTGCTTTGGCTTCCTCTACAGCATCGCCATAGGCTACTTGAACTTTAAATTTCTCACCATTGACATCAATCGTCATGCTTTGAGGCATAACATTGGATTCTGAATTGGAGGTTTGGGGCATAGCTACACTCGTAAGCCCCTGCTGAGCTGCTTTACGCTTTTCTAAGTCTTCCAAGAAGCGCTCTTTTGCTTTACCTGACTTATAGTCTTCATATTGTTGGGGATGCATAGCATATTCAAACAACTCTTCTTCATCCTGACCAACATCCCATCCTTTATCTTTCATTTTTTGACGGAACTCATCCAATTGATTTGGATATAAATCCTGTGGTGTCCCAGTGAAAAATTCACGTTCTTGGGCTTTCGCCAAATTCATAATCTCTTCGCCCAATTCGCCAGGTAGTTGACCGGAGCGACCAAGAATCATACCCCAAGTATTCTCGTCAATCATACTCCAACGTTCTTTGCCTTTAATCAGCTGGATAGCATTCATCAAAGAAACGTTTTTAACGTACTGACTAAAGGGTGTAACCAATGGAGGATAACCTAATTTTGGCCATGCATGCTTCACTTCATCAAACAATTGCAATAATAACTGCTCTTGCGTGATTGGCTCTTTGTCTCTTTTGACCAACCATTTATTAACACTCTTTACATTGTTTTCTAAATCAGCCATCAAACTCCCCATCATACCTCCTGGCAAACCAGGGCCAATCAATAAGGAATTCATATATCTATTTTTAGGGTTGATATAATACCCTAAAAAATCATCTACAAATTCTTGGGTAAGGCTGCGTACATGCATGTAAGCCTTTGTATTGATATCAGGAACGCTGAATCCTGCATCACGAAGCATTTCATGAATCGTCAATAAATCAGCATGCCCAGTACCCCAAGAGAGTGGCTCCATACCTACATCAATAATATCCGCACCATTTCGAGCCGCCTCTAAAGAGGAAGCTACAGAAAAACCGGGTGTTGAGTGGCCGTGGTATTGGATGATAATATCAGGATGACGTTCACGAATACCTTTTACCATCTTACCTATAGAAACAGGGCGACCGATACCAGCCATGTCTTTGATACAGATTTCTTCCGCACCTAATTCAATATATTTATCCGCCAGATTGACATAATAATCGACCGTACTGGAGAATAGGTAATAGAGAGGGCTCCTTGAGCAATCATCCCCCCTTCTTTTGCAAATTTGAATGAATTCGCAAGATTGACTGGATTGTTCAAACCATCAAAAGAGCGAGAAATATCTGTTCCTTGAATCTTTTTAAGTTTAAACATCATCTTCCGTACATCAGCAGGAACCGGACTCATCCGCAATGCATTCAAACCTCTTTCTAACATTTGTGTTTGAATACCTGCATCATTAAAGGCCTGTGTCCATTTCCTTACAGAGACGTTAGGATTTTCACCGAATAGTAAGTTGATCTGCTCAAAGCCACCGCCATTCGTTTCTACTCTTGCAAAACAACCCATTTCCACGATAGGCTCTGCTACCCTTACCAATTGATCGACTCTAGGCAGATACTTTCCAGAAGACTGCCACATATCACGATAAACTAAGGCTAATTTAATCTCACGTCCCATATATATTATTCGTTTAATTTAGTCTTTGTTTGGTTCAATTTTTACTACTCGTCCTTGTCCATTAGTCACTGCACTCACAGCAGCGATAATGGCAGCTACCTTAGCAGGCCTCAGGCTATTACTTGTTTTTTCTTTTGTACGTATACGGGCAGGAGAAGATTTGGAAGGAACAAAACTGGAAAAACGATTCACTATCCGTATGATAACATGTCCGCTGGCCACTACCAAAGAAAGAATAATGAATACTGTGATCATCCCAATAGCCAACATCAGCAAGGCTGTATTCAAATCTTGGGTCATAAGTAGTAATAATTTGGTCAAATTTTAGGAAAGATTGTAAGCCAATCTTTCGAGCGTAAAACAGCCGCACATTTCTTATGCTTGGCTGATCAGGCTGTAAAGTTAAAAAAATGATGTAAAAAGCCATTTTCACCAAATAATATTCGAATAAATTTAATCCATTACCATATTTAATAGATAATTGATAAAGAACTTCTGTTTTTAGTAAGAAATTGAAAAATTATCGCCTATTTTTTTTAATTCTTTTTCATATTGAAAACCTATCTTTGCCCCGTTTTTAGTCTTTTACATGGAGTAAAAACCTAGCGTTCTGTTATTTTATAACAGGATTATTCGCTTTGTTTCTAATCCATGCCTAATTCGAAAATTTAAGGTTCATGACAAGTCCAATCCGAGTCTTTAAGTTTGGTGGGGCATCTCTAAGAGATGCAAATAATGTTAAAAATGTAGCCAGCATTCTGGCGAAATATAAAGAAGAACGCATTTTTATCGTTGTTTCAGCGATGGGCAAAACAACAAATGCCCTAGAAAAAGTAGTAGAGTCACATGCGAAAAGAGATGGTAAAACTTTTGAATTACTGGAAGAGATTAAACAAAAACATTACGAATTGGCTAGCCAACTATTTCCAGAAAAGCATGAAGTATATAATACGATTAATGACTCTTTCGTAGAAATTGAATGGGCTATTGAAGATGAGCCCCATGACAATTATGATTATATGTATGATCAAATTGTATCTGTCGGAGAATTAGTATCATCTAGGATAGTTGCCGCTTATTTAAATGAGTTGAATCTACCTACACAGTGGCTAGATGCGAGAGATGTTATCCTGACTGATGATATTTTCCGTGAAGGGTGGGTGCAATGGAAAGATACACAAGAAAGAGCAGACCGCATTGCCAGACCAATGATGGATAAAGGTGGTTTTGTGATTACGCAAGGTTTTATTGGTAGTACTTCTGAAAACTTTACAACTACATTAGGCCGCGAAGGTTCTGATTACACAGCCGCCATCTTTTCTTATTGTTTGGATGCCCAAGATATGAGCATCTGGAAAGATGTACCGGGAGTGCTTACTGCTGATCCACGTATATTTGATAATGTCGTAAAAATTGATCGTCTTTCTTATAAGGAAGCGATCGAGATGACTTACTACGGCGCGAAAGTCATTCATCCAAAGACCATCAAACCGATCCAAAATAAAAGTATTCCACTGTATGTAAAATCATTCATCGATCCTGATGGTGAGGGAACCTATATTTCCAGCGAAATTGAAGACAACTACCCTGCGATGGTAGCTGTAGAACGCGACCAAGCTCTGATGCTGATTTCAACAAAAGACTTTTCTTTCGTTGCCGAACATCATATGAGCTACCTCTTCACGGAAATTGCTAATCGACGCTTACAAGTCAATATGATGCAAAACACAGCTATTAGTTTTGGGGTTTGTGTGAATGATACTGATGATAAAGTTAACCAGTTTGCTGATGCGATAAAAGATAATTTTAAAGTAATTATTGACCGTGGGCTCGAATTAATCACCGTCCGTCATTATACAGCAGAAGTCCTAGAGAGCTTGAAAAGAGGTAAGATTGTACTACAAGAAAAACGAACCAAAAACACGGTACAGTTTGTCGTTAAACATGTACCTGTGATTAGAAGAAAATCAAATGTCCCAAGTGACTTGAGATAAATAGTCAACACAAATTTTAGCTATTGGCCAACCAATAAGTCCATTTACCTAACGGAATCGCTATTTATAATAAAGGATATAGTTCAATAAGCGGCTGGTCAAAATTGCTTGTTGAATAAAATTGTTTACTCAAAAATCATAAGTAACCGGTGATATCAAAGTTATGCATGGATTTTGAACAGGTTCTAGCCTAACTACTTAAGCAGGTTTACTAATTTGTTTTAACATTAAAAATTCTACTTTATACTCAGAGCCATAATTTTTGAAAATATGTTTGAGTTTTTTTCCATAGTTGCTTTTAAATAAAAATCACGATTAAAAAGCCATTCCTATTTTATTTTCCTCCCTAATGTTTCAATGAGGTTCAAGTGTGGACATCTTGGCGGTAAAAAATTGATGAATAATCTTTGCTTTTGCCAAGTCGAAAACATGGCTTTTGTTTCTTTGGATTTATGCCAACTTGCATTGTCTAAAATTAGCACAGTTGGCAGCATTAATTTAGCAGCAAAATCACTCTTAAATTTGATGAAAATTCCGCTGTTTATTGTCGTGCCTTCATCCATAAGATAAGAGATTAATCTTTGGGTTAATGAGTTCAGAAAACCAAGTACATTCATCACCCTAGTTTTACACTTTTTATCTTCATTTACTACCCCTTTTTTGGTGGGGATAAGGAGTAGACTAAAACCACTTTTATCGATAAATCCTTGGAGCACTAGGTTAAAAAACAAATTCAAAGAATAAATAAAAGAAACTATGTCTGAGTATTGTCATACCATAAAAAAGGAATTATGAATAGATTCTTATTTTTGATTTTTGAAATTATCTGTAAGTTCCGCTCAAAATTTCCAAGAAATATTTTACTTATTGTATTATTTACACTAAGTTTGTTTTATAAATGCTAACCAATGGAATCACAATACAAAATTGCCGTTTTAGGGCCTATCCCTTATGATCATATTACTACGAGTACTGGTCGTGAAATTGAAAAGTATGGATGTGTTACCCATCCTGCTATTGCCTTAGCCCGTCTAATGGAAGGTAAAGGAGAAGTATATCCGGTGACACACATCCGCAAAGTAGATGAAGAGGCAGTTCATAATGTTTTTGCACCTTATTCAAACATTAATACGAAGGCAATTAATTCTGAAATGGATCAGGGAGATGTCATTGAGTTAAAGTTTGTAGATCAGAATAATCGCTTGGAAAAACAAACGGCTTTCATGCCTCCTATCTGTCCACGGGATGTGGAAGCAGTTTTGGACTGTGATATTTTTGTTTGTGTACCTATTTCAGATTATGAGGTGCCATTAGAAACTATTCGGTATTTAAAAGAACAGGCAAAGCCTGGCTCTATCGTCATTTTTGATGCTCATGGCCCTACTTCTACCGTCACCACTTCAGGTGATCGCCTTCGACGATTTTGGATAGAAAGAGATTTGTGGTTGCCTTATATAGATGTTTTAAAAATGAATATTGAAGAGGCTGGATGTTGTTGGTTCAAGAAGTCTTACGAAAAAGAAGAGTTGAAGGAAGAATACATTGAGCTTTCAGATGAGGAAATGGACGCTTTTGGAAAGCATGTTATTAATCAAGGTGTGAAAGCCATGTATATCACACTAGATTCTAGGGGTGCCATGTTGTACACCGTAAAAGATGGACATTTTTACAAAGAATTTATCCATTCGGTTAAGGTAGAAGAAGTGATCGACACCACTGGCTGCGGTGATTCCTTCGCAGGTGGCTTAGGCTTCGGTTTACTTGGTAATCGTCACGCATATCGTAGAGCCGCCCAATATGCAAATGCCTTAGGCGCAAGACGCACCCAAGGCACTACATTTGAAGTTTTTGAATCATTGATCAAAACCAATAAATTGATACAAAAACATTACAAAGACTTTGCGGAAGTAGTAGAATAATCTTATTCTGCGGTTTCCGTAAGGAAAGATCGAATCGTATTAAAGACATTGGCTTGGGCATCCATCCATGGCAAATGCCCAGCTATTTCAATCTGTGCCAATTGGCCTTTCGGCAAAACTTGTGCCCATTTTTTCGCACCATCCAAGGAATGAACTCTGTCTTTTGTACCATGAATCATTAACACTGGTTGTTTTACCTCTTTAAAATCTTTTGCACTGATACCCTCTAGCGTTGGTTTTATATATTGATCATAATGTGCTAAGCTATGTCTAGGATTTTCGTTTGGATATTGGCAAATCTGCGCGAGCGCACGAATTTCATTACCCGGTACGAAAGTATACAACTTTCTCATTTCCTTCCACCAAGCATCACAGTAGTCTTTATCAGACATACTTGATTCGGCTGTAGCCAGAGCCGTCGTTGCTTGCTCCACTTCTACATTTACAGCATCTTTAAATACTTGATATGTTCCATCATCAGGTGCAACAGCACTCACTTGGATGATTTTCTCTACCTGTTGAGGATATTTTTTAGCATACATCAGCGATAATAAACCATGATAGCCATGACCAATGAGATGCATCTTTTCTATTCCAAAATGCTTACGGATCAATTCCATATCCTGAACATCTCTTTCAATACCACCTTGTAATTTACTGGCACTTTTTAAAGTTTGGGATCGACCTCTATTACGAGTGTCATAAAAAATCAGTGAATATTGATCTTCCAATAATTTAAAATCTCCTGCCATATAAGTACCATTTGGAATCAGGATAGCAGGTCCTTTCCCCATTGCTTGGTAGTATAAAAAGGCTCCATCATCTGTACGAATAGGACCTGCTTTACGGTCAATTTTACTCGTATCAACATTTCTCAATTTCTTTTGCTTCTCATCCTTTGGTTCTTCGGACTGACAAGCGCATAATCCAATCATTAACAATAACAAAAAAGTCCAGCGCATAAAGCTCCGTTTTTAATATCTAAAATTAATTCAGCCAAAATTATATATTTCTGTTTGTAAGCAGCTATCTTTTGGCAAAAGTTTTCAATATGCATGCTGCTATTTTTATTCGTCCGATAGAAAAAAAAGATAACATGGCCGTTTCGAAGCTTATCCGAACAGTCATGACGGAGTTTGGTGCTGTGGGTGAAGGTTATTCAATAATGGACGCAGAGCTAGACGATATGTATTCGGCTTACGCCAAATCTGAAGCCGCTTTTTATGTTATTGAAAAAGATGGAAAAGTAATGGGGTGTGGTGGCATTGCTCCACTTGCTGGGGCCGAATCGGATATTTGTGAATTGCGCAAGATGTATTTCCAAAAGGAAGTAAGAGGGATTGGCCTTGGAAAGCAATTAATGGAGGAATGTTTAGCAAAAGCGAAAAATCTTGGCTATAAAACCTGCTACCTCGAAACCATTTCTAGCATGAAAAGAGCAGGATACCTCTACAAAAAATATGGATTCGAAGCTTTAGATGCCCCAATGGGTCATACTGGCCATACCAGTTGCCAATTGTATTATGCGAAAAAGCTTTAATTAAATGCGCCGTTGCTCTGGAACGCAATCTCCTACATTAGATTGTAAAAGATTGCGCGCCAATTAGCACTATCCCTTTGCTTTCGCTAAACCATCCTCAATAGCTTGATCCAATATGGAAATGCCTAAATCAATTTCTTCCTTAGTAATCGTTAAAGGTGGTGCAATTCGAAATACCCCTGCATACCCTTTGATTCGTACAATATTCATGCTTAACCCCAACTCTAGACAACGGTCAGAAATTTTACTGCCCATATCTGAATCAGGTATCTTACTTTCACGGTCTTTCACGATTTCTAATCCTAGTAATAAACCTTTTCCTCTAACATCACCAATACACTCATGCTTTTGCTGTAAAGCAATCAATTGATCTTTCAAATATTGCCCCAGTTCTTTTGCTCTTTCAGCCATCCGTTGCTGAATCAAGATATCAATCGTGGCTAAACCTACCGCTGCACAAAGCGGATCAGAAACGTGAGAAGTCATATAAATAAAGCCTTTTTCAAAACAATCCTCTTCAATGGCTTTACTCGTAACGGTAGCTGCCAAGGGCAAACCTCCCCCCATTGTCTTTGATAAAGTTAGAAAATCAGGCTGTACATCATATTCTTCAAAAGCAAAGTTATATCCCAAACGGCCAAAGGAAGTTTGTGCTTCATCAAAGATGAGTTTCAAACCGCGCTCCTCACACATTTGCTTTAAGCGATTCATATAATCCGTATCTATTTCAATAATGCCTGCCGCACTAAGGATGGGTTCTACTATCAAAGCAGCATAAGCACCAACCGATTGTTGATCGACCAAATTCATACCCACTTCCAAACAGTAATGATCGCAACTGCCTTTGCAATGATCAATCGGACAACGATAACTATAAGGCGCAGGAATCATNTAACTACCTGGCATAGCTGGCCCATAACCTTTTCTTGTCTTTGAGTAGGTGTAGGATTGTGCACCAGCAGTCATTCCGTGCCACGAGCCTGCAAACCCAATAATTTCAAAACCTTCTGTATGCAATTTGGCCATACGCAAAGCCACCTCATTGGACTCAGAGCCTGTATTGACAAAGATACATCGATCCAGTCCTTCTGGAAGCAAAGTGACCAATGCTTTAGCTAAGTTGATAACTTCTGGCGTAAGCATAGAACTCAACAAATGCATAGAGCCTTTGGTGGCCTGCTCAATGGCCTCGACAATTTTAGGATGGCTGTGTCCAAAAACAGCACACATCTGACCAGAAGTGAAATCTAAAATGGCATTCCCTTCCTTGTCATAGATATAAGAACCTTTAGCTTTGTTTACTAAAAAAGGAGAGAATTCAACGCAGTATCGAATCAATTGATCTTCGGCTTCTTTTAACCATTGTGGAGATAAAGTGCTCATGACTTTTTTTGAGCAAATTAGTTCTTACCCTTTCCAAAAAATTGTAAAATCTTATCAAGATTCCATCAATGCTAAAAAATCCTTTGGACGGAGACCTGCGTAGAGCTTGAAGTACTTATTAAAATGGCTTTGATCGTAAAATCCACTTTCCAAGGCGACTTCCGTCAAATTTTTCTTATTGCGCATAGCTTTCTTTGCATAGTCAATTCTCAAACTCATAATGTATTGCAAAGGACTCAAAGAAAAACATTGAGAAAACCTACGATGAAAATGACTAGGACTCATATAAGCTAATTCACTCAATTTTTGAAGCGTCAATTGTTCTTGAAAGCAGGCTCGGATATGGCGCAATACGTTCGAAAACAGTTCTTCTCTTTTTGTTATCTGAGTATAATAGTGCTTATCCATAAATTCTACCCAAGCAGCAGAACTCAATTGATCTTCATTCTCAAAAATTAATTGATGTAGTTCTTGATACAACTTGCTATTTGTATCAAAAGAAATAATTTGAATAGAATTTGGAAAAGATTTTAGTACATCGATGTGCAACCGAATAATCTTGTAATTAAACGCCTCCACAACAATCGTTTGATGTGGAATATGAGGAGGAATCACAACAATATCCCCCTCTCCTATTTGATAAGTATTTTTTGGATCAAGCAAAGTTGCATTTCCCGAAAGGGTGAATGAAATCGTGCAATATTGCGGATGCAGATGCAAAGGAAAATGATGCTTCCCGAAAGTAATTTCGCTGTGTTCTAATAGCCAATTTTCCATAGGCAAATCGTTTGTTTGTAAATTCATGCGCTGCATTGAATTTTTCAATCATTCATTCGTACAGATGAAAGAACTCTATAATAAAAATACAAACAAACTTTAACTTATGCTTGGCCGATGCATCACTCTCTTTGGATTAGCAAATACTGAAAAACCATGTTGTTGATAAAAATTTTGTGCATCTTTTGTCAGTAATAAAAATCCTTTTTCTAACTGCAAATCAGGATGATGAACAACGACTTGAATTAGCCATTTTCCTAAACCCAAACCTCTTTCTTCTTTCAAAACGAATACATCTGCTAGATAGCTAAAAGTAGCCAAATCTGTAATTACTCGCGCAAAACCGACCTGTTTACCATCCTTAAACAAGCCAAAATTAAAGCTATTCTCCATTGCTTTTTCAAGCGTTTCCTTTGTACGACCTTTTGCCCAATAACTGCTAGATAAATAACCATGAATAACATCCAAGTCCATATTTGCTAATACGGTCGAAATCGAATAAGTATGTCCTTCAATGATTCGTTCTACTAACTGGCTTTCCATCTTAAAAGTACCTTTCTTTTATTATTTGGAGATGATGCTGTTCGTGACCAGCAATAATATAGGCTAAAGCGCGAGCTGAAAAGGTATAACCACTAGCTTTTCCTCTACGCATCCATATCTCATCAGTAAAACTATTAAAAAGACTCATACTAGCAGCTCGAGTACTTTTGTAATCTGCCATCAAGTCCTTTGGACTTAAATGATCAACAGTTAATGCTTCCATCCATTCATCTTGATCAAAACCTGGCATTGGCGTTTTGTCATTACGAGCAATTCTTAAAGCACGATAAGCAAAGACGCGTTCTGAATCATTAAGATGTGCTAAGACCTCTTTGATTGACCACTTCCCCGCAGCATAACGAAAATCCCACTTGGGCTCTGGAACGCCTTCTAAAAAGGTAACGATCTTTTGATGCTCTTCCTGAAGCAATTCAAGGATATTATCTCCAAAAACTTTGCTTACATAAGTATTATAGAAAGGCGCAAATTCATCAGGAGTTGGTCGAACTGGAATAACAGCCATATGATTTATTTTATGAGTTAATTAGCTTCGAATATGTTTACATCTTATTTACTCCCTCTTACTCTATCCCTAAGTTCCACAAAACGTTTGATAACAAGTATCAAAGTCAGCGGGTACTAATTGTGGAATAGTTTCTCTTTGCTCATTATAATAAGGTTGCTGAAGCTGTTCTAATAGATCATTAAAAACGCTGGCATCACCTTTCACATAGGCATCCAAAGCCTCTTCTACCAAATGATTTCTAGGAATCAAGATGGGATTATTGGTATCCATCATAGCATAAGAAGCTGCTCCTGATTGTCGTTTTTCCCACTTTTTATACCATTTTGAGAAAGTATCGTCGGAGTAGATCGTTGCTTTCCCTTTTGTTCCAAATCTTAAATGATAAAAAAAGTTAGTGTAATCCACTTTATGTATTTCTAGCAATTCTAAGATTTCATTGACAAGTGTTTTATCTTCTTCTTGAGGCTTTGTAATACCTAATTTTTGATACATCATAGCATACCATTTCTCCATAAATAAAGGATGGAATTGATCAATGGCGTATTGCGCCAATGCCAGAGCTTTTTCTTCATCACTATCGATTAAAGGCATCAATGAGCCTGCAAACACAGCAAGATTCCATCTAGCGATTAAAGCTTGATTACCAAAAGCATAACGTCCATTTTGATCAATTGAGCTAAAAACAGTCTTAGGGTCATAAATATTCAGAAAAGCACAGGGGCCATAATCAATGGTTTCCCCGGCAATACTCATGTTATCGGTATTCATCACTCCATGTATAAAGCCAACCCGGATCCAATGGACCATTAGATCTATCTGCTTATCCATAACCGCTTTGAGCAAGGCTAAAGCTTTATTTTCTTCATTTTTAAGCGCTGGATAGTGCCTATCAATGGTGTAATCGAGGAAGGCTTGTAATTCTTCTTCTGTACCAAATTGACGAATAAATTGGAAAGTACCTACGCGGATATGACTAGCAGCGATACGTGTTAAAACGGCCCCTTCATTGATTTTTTCTCGATATACTGGTAAACCAGTTTTGGCAACAGCCAAACTCCTAGTAGTTGGAATTCCAAGATGATGCATAGCCTCGCTCATAAGGTATTCACGAAGCATGGAGCTAAAGGTGGCACGGCCATCTCCTCTCCTAGAGTAGGGCGTCTGTCCAGCCCCTTTTAATTGTATATCAAATCGCTCATTTTGAGGCGTAATTTGCTCACCAAGCAAGACCGCACGGCCATCTCCCAAAATATTAAAATGGCCAAATTGATGCCCTGCATAAGCCTGTGCTAACGGCTTTGCGCCTTCCGGCAAAAGATTTCCAGCAAAGATAGCTGCTGTTTCTTCAGCATTAGCATCCAAGCTACTCAGGCCTAAGTCGGCTGCTAATGCATCATTAAATAACACCAACTTGGGTTCAAGGCCTGGTACCGGGTCTTGAAAACTGAATAATTTCTGAGGAAGAGAAGTATAGGTGTTTTGGAAATTCCAAGTTTGATTCATTAGCCTGTGTTTTGTGTTTCAAAACAGTATACCTACATCAAACTAAATGAACCCTCTATTAGTTCACTTGGAATTTCCAGAACTGTATAAGTAGGCTAAGTTATTGATTACTGCTTAGTTTTTTTCAGAACCACCAACTGCCGATATAGCAACAGCTATCAGAATTCAAGCGGGTCAACAACCAATAAGCATGTAAGAGCTATCAGGTAATTCTTAACGATCACTATATTGTTTTTCGTAATAAGCTTTGTAAGCACCTGATGTTATATTATTGAGCCATTCGGCATTATTCAAATACCATTCAGCTGTCATTTTCAGGCCTTCTGCGGCTTGAACTTGTGGTTCCCAGCCCAATTCTTCTTTGATTTTTGTAGCATCAATCGCATAGCGACGATCATGACCAGGACGATCTTTCACGAAAGTGATCAGCTTCCTAGCCGTACCTTGTTCTTGACCTAATAAACCATCCATGACATCACATAATTGGTGAACTAAATCGATGTTTTTCCATTCGTTATTTCCACCGATGTTATAAGTTTCACCATTTTTACCTTCATGGTAGATCAAATCAATAGCGGTAGCATGATCACCTACCCATAGCCAATCTCTGGTGTATTTTCCATCACCATAAATAGGAAGGGGCTTATTTTGTTGAATATTATTAATCATTAGAGGAATCAATTTCTCTGGAAATTGATACGGCCCATAATTATTAGAACAATTAGAAATCACAATTGGCAATCCATAGGTATGGTGATAGGCACGAACTAAGTGATCAGAACTAGCTTTTGATGCAGAATATGGCGAACGCGGATCATAAGCAGTTGTTTCTAGGAAGAAACCTGTTTCACCAAGTGAGCCATAAACTTCATCTGTTGAAACATGGTAAAACAACTTACCTTCAAAGTCCCCCCAATGCGCTTTGGCATGATTTAGCAAATTGACGGTCCCAACGATATTGGTTTCAATGAAACTCATGGGATTAGTGATCGAACGATCAACATGAGATTCGGCTGCTAGATGAATTATACCATCAAATGAATATGTTTGGAATAATTCATCGATAAATTTAGGATCTGTGATATCCCCCTTCACAAAAGTGTAGTTAGGAGCATTTTCAACAGATTTCAAATTTTCTAAATTGCCAGCATAAGTCAAATGATCAAGATTGACAATTTTATATTCAGGATACTTATTGACCATTAGCGTCACTAAGTGGGAGCCAATAAAACCAGCTCCACCTGTAATCAAAATGGTTTTGGAAGCCATAATAATATTTTTTCTAGTTTTAAAAAACCATTAATCCACTTTAACCTCTTTAAGGAAATATTCAAGTGTACGCTTCATTCCTTCCGCCCTTGAAACTTTTGGTTCCCAGCCCAATATCTCTCTTGCTTTGGTAATATCTGGCTTACGCACTTTGGGATCATCTTTGGGTAAGTCTTTAAAAGTCAGTGTTGCTTTTGGATTACCCACTAACTCAATTACCTCTTCTGCGAATTCTTTGATAGAAATTTCATCTGGATTTCCAATATTTACAGGCAGATGGTGATCACTCATTAGAAGGCGATAAATACCTTCTACTAAGTCATCAACATAGCAAAAAGAACGAGTTTGTGAACCATCACCAAATACAGTGAGGCCTTCACCACGAATAGCTTGTGAGAAGAATGCTGGAAGAGCGCGGCCATCATCCACCCGCATACGAGGACCGTAGGTATTAAAAATACGGATAATACGGGTTTCTACATCATGAAAATTGTGGTAAGCCATAGTGATAGCTTCCAGAAAGCGTTTGGCTTCATCATAAACACCACGAGGACCAACTGGATTGACATTTCCCCAGTAATCTTCTTTTTGTGGATGGATGAGGGGGTCGCCATAAACCTCTGAGGTGGAAGCTACTAACATGCGTGCTTTTTTGGCTTTCGCCAAACCCAGCAAATTATGTGTTCCCAACGCACCAACCTTTAAGGTTTGTATAGGCATCTTTAGGTAGTCGATGGGACTGGCAGGAGAAGCAAAATGCAGGATGTAGTGCAATTCACCAGGTACATGGACAAACTTTGATACATCGTGATGATAGTATTCAAATTGTTTGAGCGGAAAAAGGTGTTCGATATTCTTGATGTTTCCAGTCAATAAGTTATCCATACCTATAACATGGAAACCCTCTTTGATAAAGCGGTCACTAAGGTGTGAACCAAGAAAACCAGCAGCACCAGTGATAAGTACTCGTTTCACGTTACTAATTTTTTAAATGAGAAAAAAGATATGAAGAAAGACCTGGTGTAATTCTCCAAATTGATTGACGAACAAAAGGTTTGTTCCACTGCTTATAAGGGATGTAGTTTTATTTAAAATAAGTGCGTTACCTGACAATATTGACATCTAAGCCATTTATTTAGGCACTAATGTAAAAGTCTTGTTTTATGCACTACCCACAAATATAATCTTTAAAAGTATAAAAACGATGACAAGAGTCATTTTTCTTGCTTCGCTTGAGACGAGCTTTCATTCGTTTAACAAGCAGTAAAAAATGCAGTCAAGAATCTGTTTTTCTTGTAAGATGCTTATTTTATTTATTCTTCATGCCTTACCTTTGGGGCGATAAATATATATATATGAGAACATTTTTGGTAGGTTTAATATTGGTGTCAAATTCCATGCTTTTTGGCCAGTCGGGTGTCCAAAATATTGGAGAAGGCTTATTGATTAATCTTTCCTATGCTTTTCAAGTTCCTGGAGAAGATTTGAGTAGTCGATTTGGCAGCAACTTCAATCTGGGATTAAATACGGAGTACATTACCAATAAATCCAACTTTATATTTGGTCTGGAGGGGCAATTCATATTTGGCAATAATGTCAAAACTGATGTTTTAGCCAATTTGAGAACTCCTCAAGGAGATATTATTGCGGATGATAAAACGGTAGCCAACATCCTACTTCGCCAGCGTGGCTTTTATGTTGGTGGTTTAATTGGAAAAATATTTTCACTATCCCCTTCTAATCCTCGTTCAGGTATTCGGTTAAGCTTGGGTGCGGGTTTGCTTCAACACAAAATCAGGATTCAGGACGATCCAACGCGCGATGTATCGCCAG
Organism: Saprospiraceae bacterium; assembly: GCA_022448955.1. Lineage (GTDB taxonomy): Bacteria > Bacteroidota > Bacteroidia > Chitinophagales > Saprospiraceae > JALEHC01. Next base: position 8,082 of record JAKVCU010000074.1, on the reverse strand, counting down.
TTGCCGGTGATTATAAAAAGGGTTATGATCGGCTGAGTAATGGTTTTGCGCTAACGCAGTTTATTGGTTATCAATTATTGAGTACCAATCGTAGAATGAACTTTTACATTGGCTTTGAATTAACAGAAGGCTTCACTCAATCTAGACGAGATTTTAATATTGATACAAGAGATGTCGAAACAGAGCGTCGTTTTGATGTGTTATATGGATTTCGTGCAGCTTGGGTAGTGCCATTCTATTTTGGTTCTGGTTCGGAAGAAATCTTTTATTAAGCATGCTCTTTTTATACAACTTAGGTATTGGCCTTTATGGATTGATCATTTCGCTGATAGCTCCATTTAATTCAAAAGCAAAAAAATGGAAGGATGGCCGCAGGAATTGGTCAATCAGTCTTGAGCAGAAGATGCAGAAGAGGAATTCCCATCAGCCAGTTTTTTGGTTACATGCCTCGTCTTTAGGAGAATTTGAACAAGGACGCCCTATTATAGAAGCACTAAAAAAAGCACAGCCAAATCTATTTATCGTCTTGAGCTTTTTCTCGCCTTCTGGTTATGAAATCCGAAAAAACTACACCTTCGCAGATGTAGTCACCTATCTTCCTCTAGATACGAAGCGTAATGCTAGGCAGTTTCTTCAAATCATCCAAGCAGATTTTGCGGTTTTTGTCAAGTATGAGTTTTGGCACCACTTTCTGTATCAACTAGAGCAGCTAAAAGTGCCTACCTATCTGGTTTCAGCAGTTTTTCGGCCAAATCAGGTTTTTTTTAAGCCTTACGGCAAATTCTTCAGGGATATTTTGCAGCGTTTTCAGCATATTTTTGTACAAGATGCATCCTCTTTTCAGCTTTTGCAAAATATTAAATTGACCAATAGTACTCTTTCGGGAGATACGCGTATCGATAGAGTTTTTGACATTAGTCAGACACAAAAAGCACTTCCTATTCTAGACCGATTTTGCGGAAATGCCCCCGTTTGGGTCATCGGTAGTAGTTGGCCTCCAGATGAAGCTTTAATTTTTGACTATTTTCATCATCATCTTCCTGAAGATTGGAAGATAATTATCGCCCCCCATGACATTTCGAATAAACATCTTCAAGGTATTGAGCAACAACTCCAAGTGCCTTCCCTACGATATTCTGAAGCAGAAGGGAAGGATTTAGAAAACGATCGAGTCTTGATTATTGATAACATTGGAATGTTGGCCTTCTTATATCGATATGGCAAAATCGCCTATATCGGAGGTGGCTTTGGTGAAGGTATTCACAATACATTAGAAGCTATTGTTTATGGTTTGCCTGTTATATTTGGTCCGAAGTATAAGAAGTTTGAAGAGGCAAAGTACTTAGTGCAGCAAGGAGGTGGTTTTTGTATCGCTACGAAGGAAGATTTAAGCCAGAGGATGGATAACTTACTGACGGAAGCCAATTTGGCGAAAGCCGCTAAGATAGCTAAAGGGTATATCGAACAAAATCAAGGGGCTAGTCAACAAATTAGTCATTATTTATCCCAAAAGTATCTCTAAATAAACAAGAATTTCAACGATTCATACCTTACCAAGTAATAGATACTCCAAAAATTCAATACTACTTTTTATTTTTGTTTAAGTTTTTGGTCTAAACTATATAAACTCATTTTTTTCTCTAATGTTTCACCAAATGGACGCTTCGAACTTTTTACTAATCATTTAATTATCAATATATTATTGAAACAAAAAATGAGCTAATATAATTTTTCACCTCTACTAATTTCAAATAGTTGTTGCAGCAAGCAACTTTTACAATAAGGAAATGTTTCCTTAAGCAGCAGTAAGAAATATTTTATAATGATGGAGATTAACCAATTGTTTGAGCAGTTTAATGGGTTAAATGTACTTGTAGTAGGTGATGTAATGATTGACCGTTATTTGAAGGGAAGCGTAGACCGAATATCTCCAGAAGCTCCAGTCCCTGTTGTACACCTTAGCGATAGCGATAATCGTCTTGGTGGCGCAGCCAATGTTGCCTTGAACCTTAAAGCACTAGGAGCTACACCCTATTTGTGCAGTGTTATCGGAAAAGACGAAAACGCAGAAGTATTTTTGAACTTACTACCTGAAAATCAACTTTCTACAAGAGGGATCGTTCAATCTTCAGAAAGAGTAACAACTGTTAAAACCAGAGTTATTGCGAATAATCAGCACTTGCTAAGAGTGGATCGAGAAGACACACACGATCTTAGTTCAAAGGAGGAGGAAGCTTATCTTAATAACATTCGCGATCTTTTAGAAAGCAAAGAATTTCATGTTATTTTATTTCAAGATTACAACAAGGGAGTACTTTCTTACAGTGTGATTCGAGGTATTATCTTGGACGCGATAAAAAGAGATATTCCAACAGCCGTTGATCCAAAATATAAAAACTTCTGGGCCTATAAGCATGTAACGCTATTCAAACCAAACCTCAAAGAAATTCGTGCTCAATTAGAACAAAGTGTAGCGATAAACATGACAGATTTGACGGAAGCCTCTTCACGAATAAAGAGTAAATTAGGTAATCAGTTAACGATGATTACGCTTTCCGAAAAAGGCCTCTTTATCGAAGATGATAAAAAATATACAGATGTCGTTCCTACCCAAGAAAGAACCATTGCTGATGTTTGTGGTGCAGGTGATACTGTAATCAGTGTAACTTCCTTATGTTTGGCTTTAGGAATTGATCCAAAAGAAATCGCGGTATTGGCTAATTTGGCAGGTGGACAAGTATGTGAAAAAGTTGGTGTTGTACCTGTGGATAAAGAGCAGTTACGCCAAGAATATGTTAGTTTACAAAGTAAAAAAATCAATCAGTAGTCAGAAGGGTATCGTTTTGCAAGCTTAGCGACCTTCACATGAAATCCTATACCATAAAGTTTAATTTTAGCTACTTTTGCCCTCTGCAACAGCTTAACCTACCGTATGCAATACAATTAAAACGGGACCTCTGCAAATCAGGATGATCAACCAACAGGAAATATTCTATTTTTGCATAAAATTTGATTAACTAAATATTTATCTATTCTATGAAATTTACAATTTCTACACTACTCGTTGGTCTATTTTGCCTAATGAGTGTACAAGCAAGTGCACAGGTATTCTACTCAGAAGATTTTGGATCGGAAGATGCATTTAATGCTTGGACAAAAGGTGGAACAAATGATGGAGCTGAAGATTGGTTCTGGAGTGATGACCCAACAATTGCTACCTTTGGAGCACAGCCTGCATTTGCTGCAACTTCCGCAGCTAATGGCTTTGCCGTATTCAACTCTGATGCGAATGGTAACGCAGCTCATGATGTAACCATTACATCCCCTGCTATTGACTGTTCTTCACAAAGCTCTGTCTTCATTCGTGTTGAAAACCAGTACGGTTACTTCTCGCAAGGCGGTGTTTCCATTACACAAATAGGTGTAAGTACAGATGGTACTAATTTTACTTACTACGATATTCTTACAGATGTAGAGGCAAACGATCTATCTGATGCGGTACAAGTTTCTGCATTTGAAATACCTGAAGCTGCCAATCAAGCAACAGTCTACATTCAATTCAGATGGCAAGGATTTTACGAATATGCTTGGAAAATTGATGACATTTCATTGGAAGGCTCTGATCCAACTCCATTAAATGATTTAGTTATCGAACAAGCTGCTATTGCAGCAAATTACGCCATGCCTATTACTCAGGTAGATACCGTCGAGTTCATCAACATCATCCGCAATGCGGGTTTGGATGCACAAACTAATGTCCTTACTACTGTGGATATTGTCGGTGATAATGGTGTTAGTTTTAGTACTAGCTCAACAGCTATTGGTAGTATTGATCCTGCTACCCAAGATACCACTGCCTTTACTGAGACATTTGTACCAGACCAATTAGGTTTGTATACGATGACTTACACGGTTTCTCAAGATGAAGATGAGCAAACTGCTGGTGATAATTCGCAGGTTTCTGAATTCATTATCTCTGATGGTTTATTTGCAAAAGATAATGGCATTCCTGCTTCAGCTACACAACCTGCTTCCTTTGCTGGTCAAACTTGGCAAATGGGTAATTACTACATTATCCAGAACGATGGTTATATTGCCGGTGAAGTCAGCTTCTCTGTAGCGAGTAACGATGATACGCATAAAGGACAGCAAGTATCTATCTTCCTCAATAGAATTGTAGATAATAATGATGGCACTTTTGATGATATGGATATTGAAACGGTAGGTTTCGCACAATACACCTTTGAAGATACGGATGAAAACTTCGACTTATTCACAGTAGATATCTTAGATGTAAATACTTTCGAACCAGGTGTTGAGCTAACTGCTGGTGAGTACTTAGTCATGGTAGAATACACACAGGATATGTTCTGTCCGTATAGTGATGTTACCTACTATTGGGATATTTCAACAGTTGTAAGAGATGGTGATTGGTTCTTGGGTGGTTTTGGCCCTGAAACCACTGCTATCATTCGTATGAGTAGCTCTGAGCCGGTTAATACAGAGGATGATATTCAACTATTGGAAGCAGCTGTAAAGGTTTCTCCAAACCCAGCTTCTACTTTTGTTGATGTAAACATTACTTTAGAAGAAGTTTCTGAAACTGCTTTCATCACTATCCGTGATGCACAAGGAAAAGAGGTCATCAGAAAAGAAATCAATAACTTACTTCAAGAAAATGTACGTTTTGATGTTTCTGAATTACCAGCTGGTTCTTACTTGGTACATATTCAAACGGCTGCTGGCTTCCGCGCTGAGCGTTTGCTTATCCAGAAATAATACGCTTTTACTTTCGTAAAAGAAAAAAGAAAGCCTGTGCGAAAATTTCGCACAGGCTTTTGTAGTTTAAGAACAGCCTAACTGCTGCATCGCTTCCTTGATATTTTTAATCTTTGCTGCTGCATCTGCTTGCTTCTTTTGCTCCATCGCTACTACTTTTTCTGGAGCATTTGCAACAAATCGCTCATTACCCAGTTTTTTCATAACCGACTTTAAGAAACCTTCTTGGTATTCCAAATCTCTCTTCAACTTCTCGCATTCCTCTTCCACATTGATCTCTTCTTTTAGTGCTACAAAGAGTTTCTCTGTGTCAGCAAGAAAGGCTACGCTATTCGGAATATCTGCTGTCGCAAATTCTAGGCTTTCTAGAAAGGCAATCTTAACAACCATCTCTTTTAGGCCTTCTACAGCAAACAAATCTTCCGCTTTATCTGACTTTTGGATAAATACACTTAGCGGTTCCGTTTTCTTAACACCTTTTGAACTTCTGATATCACGGATACCACTTACTACTTTCATCGCAATTTCTACTTTCTTCACATAAGCTGAGTCAAAAACTGCTGCTTTTGGATAAGGACTTACTACACAATCCTCGCCATCTTTCCGATCTTTCAACTGATGCCAAATTTCCTCCGTAACGAAAGGCATAAATGGATGCAATGCAGACATCAACTTACTGAAAAGCGCAGTAGAATATTCAATCGTTTTTGGATCGATTGGCGCACCATAATCAGGTTTAACCATTTCGATATACCAAGAACAGAAATCATCCCAAATCAATCTTCTCAGATTCATCAGTGCATCTGAGAGTCGATATTCTACGAACTTAGCTTCTATTGTTGCTAGTGTCTCGCTCATCTTATTCTCCATCCACCGAACAGCCATTTTATTGATGGCTGGCATTTCTAGACTTTCGTCAATCTCTAAGCCTTTCAAGAACTTTAAGGCATTCCACATCTTATTACAAAAGTTACGCCCTTGTTCACAAAGCTTACTTTCGTTTAAGACAGCCTTCGTTTCTTTATCAAATGGAGCATCAAATACGATATCATTACCTGCTGCCGCACTGGATAACATACCGAAACGGACTCCATCCGCACCATAGTTTTCAATCAAACTCAGTGCATCAGGTGAATTGCCCAGAGATTTACTCATTTTGCGACGCTGGTTATCCCTTACCATACCCGTAAAAAATACGTCCTTAAACGGCATACGGCCCTTTGTCATTACATGTTCCATACCTAATAACTCACCCGACCATTCATAACCTGACATAATCATGCGAGCAACCCAAAAGAACATGATATCCCAGCCTGTTACTAATGCATTTGTGGGATAGTAGTAGGCCAATTCTTCTGTATTTTCAAACCCATCAAAGACCGACATTGGCCATAGCCAAGAACTAAACCAAGTATCTAATACATCTTCATCTTGGTTTAAATCTTCAATAGTTAATGCTGGGTTTCCTGTTTTTGCCTTGGCTTGCGCCAATGCTTCTTCAGCAGTTTCTGCTACAAATACATCTTTCCCCATATACCAAGCAGGAATACGCTGTCCCCACCACAGCTGACGCGAAATACACCAATCACGTACATTCTCCGCTTTTAACCAGCTGTTATACATATTGAACATGTGGGACGGATAAAAAGTGATATCTCCACCTTCTACCGCATGTAAGGCCATACGCGCTAACTCATCCATCTTAACAAACCACTGCAAAGTCAAACGTGGTTCCACTACTGCTTTAGTGCGTTCAGAACGACCAATGCTGGTCTGGTAGGTTTCTAGTTTAACTAAATGACCAGCATCTTTGAGCATGATCTTAATATTCTTTCTGGCTTCGAATCGATCTTGACCTACTAATATTTGTGCCTTTTCATTCAGTTTTCCTTTTGCTGTCAAGATATCAATCACTTCAAGGTTGTGGCGCTGACCAATATCATAGTCATTTTGATCGTGAGCTGGCGTAACTTTTAAGGCTCCAGTACCAAAACCAAGCTCCACATAGTTATCTGCAATGATAGGAATGGCACGATTAATCAATGGAATGAAAGCTTTTTTACCTACTAGATGAGCATAGCGTTCATCATCCTCCCTAACAGCAATAGCTGTATCAGCCATAATAGTCTCAGGACGCTGCGTAGCAATAACAATACTTTGCCCCTCGTCTCCTTCTATATCATAACGGATATGATAAAGATTCGAATTTTCATCCGTATAGATTACCTCCTCATTAGACAATACCGTTTGTGCTTCCGGATCCCAATTGGTCATTCTTAAACCACGGTAGATATGACCTTTGCGGTAAAGGTCAACAAATACTTTCAATACAGCATCTGAAAGCTTAGGTTCCATCGTAAAACGCGTGCGTTTCCAATCACAAGAAGCCCCCAATTTCTTCAGCTGTTCTAAGATGATCCCACCATATTTATCTTTCCATTCGAAAGCATGCTCCAAAAACTTCTCCCTACCAATATCTCCTTTCTTGATACCTTTTTCTCTTAACATCTTTACAACCTTAGCTTCCGTTGCAATAGAAGCATGGTCTGTACCAGGTACCCAACAAGCATTTTTCCCTTCCAGACGAGCCTTTCGAATCAAAATATCTTGAATCGTATTATTCAGCATATGCCCCATGTGCAAAACCCCTGTCACATTGGGTGGTGGGATAACAATGGAGTAGGGTTCTCTTTCATCGGGTTCCGAATGGAAATAATCCTTTTCCATCCAATGATCATACCATTTCTCTTCTATTTCTTTCGGATTGTACTTATTGGACAGTTCCATATTTTCAGTTTTTCATTTACCACTTGTCTCCAAGCTCTAACAATATGCTTGTATTTTTAGTTCCTAAAATCCTGATTGAAGCCTATTATTTGGCTCAAAAAATCAATTATCTTGCAGACTACCGATCAACGATTGCTGTTAGCTATCAGCTTATGGGCGTATCGGCAAGGTCTACTTGAAAACTCCAAACAGATTTTAAAAGCGCAAAGATAGTTTTCCATTACAGTAAGTCGAAAAAAGAGCCCGAAAAAAGTCGTTTTTTCTAACTTGAAGTTAAGATTGACTAATTCCGTCAACAACTTTTCATTTTAGCTAGTAGGTGATGCTAGTGAAACAGATTTTGATGCTTACATGGTCAAGTTGACTCCTGATGGTGATGTAATTTGGGAAAGAACTTACTCAGAAAATGTAAGAACACTTTTTAGTACCAATATCCTTGAATTAGAAGATGGTAGTATTGTAGTTGGTGGAGGTAAGAGGTTTAGCAGTACACGATATTCTCGTATTGTAAAAGTG